>NZ_JBFRRH010000107.1:0-95859 GCF_041472995.1 Vibrio sp. 10N.261.46.A3
ATTTGTGTATAAGAGTCAGATTCTGGACCTGTTACATTATTTTCTTCTGAAGACCGAAATGCAGTGTACTTGGAACATAGAATAGCTCTTAGCAGGTCAGATTAAGATTAGACCTTGTGAGAGCTGAAGTTTTAGTAAGGGCTCTCATTCCTTAATTCGTTGTCGGTGGGAGAGCGGTTTTCAAAAACAAATGGTTCTATAGTTTCGATTGTGTGGGCTACCTACTTTGAGTCTTTCAACGTTTGCGTGTATTAGGAACACTGAGCCCAGCACATACTCACCAACTTGGACAAGAAAGGCATTACACTTTTCCTAATCTACGCAGTATTAGTTAGAGTCATCAACCTAACTTACTTTTGTCCATAGGTTTCTCAGCGCGATCATCGCTAGCAAGGCTTTGCCCCTTTTTCATTCAGAGTAAGTACTCATTCATAGTGTTAACGTTAGTTTTCCCTACCAAAAGTTATCCGAACTTAGAAGATAATGAAATTAAACGTCACTCAACCTTCTAAGCTCACAATAAAGCCACCAACTTATTGATTGCAAATTGAACTGGCACATGAAAGACGGCATCATGTGAATATGAAAGGCGACCATTAGCCGCTTAAGTAGCATTAGGTTTACAGGAGAAAAATTTGGACGCAAGAACAACTTATAATCGACTGCCATACCGAAATGAAATTCCTGAGCAGGAGTTTTTGGGACGGATGTCAGCGCTGATACAAGATTTGTCTGAACTACTTTCGACCGAGTTGCTCAAAGGCGGTAAGGTCACCTCTCGAAGTCCAGTAGAAAAATGTTTTGCTGAGATTTTGGAGTTTCACCGTAATCGAAATTACTATAATCGCGACTTTGAGTTAAAACGTTTGTTTACTCTTATGACAGACTTAAAGTCAATACGAGATAATTCTGAGCAGAATTTTTCTCAATTTAAGAAACAATTGAGAAATTGCAATCGAGTCAGCCAATATGTTGGTATACGGTTTGAAATTTCGCTAGCTAGTTTTTTTATCAGAAAAGGGGTGCCTTACAAAAACCGAGAATCTCCAGACTTTGAGTTTAATGTTGATGCAAATCAGAGAGCATATATTGAGACGACAAGTTGTCATATAGTTCAAGAAAAACCACAGAATCTATATTTAAAAGTTAATAGTGCCATTCGTACTAAGTCTAATAAGAAGTATGCAAACGACTCTACAATTTTGGTCATAGATGTCACTAATCTAGTCCACAACTCTGTGAGATTTCACCCCGAATTTAAAATTGAAAATCTGGCGGTAAATTGTCAATCTGAAATGGATAAATCATCGTATGGGGCATTCATTTTTCGCTGTACAGTCCCAAGCGAAAAAGATGGTTTGATCTATTCTGGTGGAGATTCTTATTGTAAAGGGATAGCTTCATCGAGTTTACTTAAGGTTTGGAGTTTGTTGGGCTATGAGGAAAGGGTTGCTCATGACGTAGAGCATGGTACGTACTTTTGCTCATAAACCATACAAGCATTTAAGCTTTCAAGATACTTTTACTAATCTGATAGCAACGGTTTACCATCATTCCCTAAATCGTTTCTGTCCAGAACCTTCATAAGCTGAATTTTCGCCCGTGGCATTTTCTAGTTCAAAAGTCCCCCTTTCCGACTTAGAACCGATCTCAATATGAGTTGTCGGGAGATTTTCTTTTACCCTCCCGACATCAAATGGATACATAGCTGATCTTCCTAGCGACTTACAACGTAAGAGGTTCGTTAAAAGGGAGAAAACATTATGGCTACCGTCTATGTCAGCATCGGAAGCAACATTAACCGCGAACATCACGTCACAGAATCTCTCAAAGCATTGAATAGCCGCTTTGCACCTCTACACATTTCAAATTTCTACGATTGTGAGCCTGTTGGTTTTGAAGGAGACAACTTCCTAAACCTAGTCGTAGGATTCGAATGTGATCTCTCCGTCGCTGAACTGGCTAAGGTTCTGCATCAAATAGAATTGGAGAATGATCGCAAGCGTGAAACTAAACAATACGCTTCGCGCACGATGGATCTCGATATCCTTCTCTACGGTAACGAAGTCGGCATTATTGATGGAGTAGAGCTGCCTCGAGGTGAAATCACCGAGTACGCTTTTGTACTTCGACCATTAGTCGATGTTGCCGCGCAAGAACGTCATCCCAGTCAAGATATCTCTTTTCAGCATCTTTGGAACAACTTCGATCAGCTGAGTCAGAAAACCGAACTTATACCTTTTAAGATCAGTTTCACTTAGTCCCTGTAACTGCTTTAAACAGAACGCTTGAGCTTTATTGATCTTTTCCTCTAACAGGCACGTAACTCACTCTACCTTCTAAGGATCGGAAACTGTTATGAATCACAATGCGATTATCACCATCACAAATCTCAGATTAAGAACCTTCATCGGCTTCAACGAAGAAGAAAAAACCAAGCAGCAAGATATTGTCATAAATGCGGAGATCCATTACCCCGCAAACAACCTTTGCCTCTCTGATGATGTGGAGAACGCACTTAACTATAAAAATATCTGCAAAAAAATTATTGAACATGTTGAATCTGGACGGTTTCTGCTTTTAGAAAAGTTAACCAGTGACGTACTCGGTATTTGTATCGACCATTCATGGGTCCGATACGCTCAAGTGAGAATCGACAAGCCTCATGCTCTACGTTTCGCCGATTCCGTCTCGCTCACCCTGAGCTATGAAGCAGAACTTGAAGGTTAATTCATAAGGAGCGACTCAATGCTAACCACAGAAGCTGAAAAAGTAAGAGAAGCTTTGCTCGAAAAGGGGCTAGAAACTCCGATGACATCGAGCGAAATGAACCCCGACCAGAAGTACAACCGCATCAAAGGACTTTTAACGGAAGTTGTCAGTACGCTTGGGCTGGATTTAACTGATGACAGTCTCGCTGAAACACCTCATCGCATTGCAAAGATGTACGTTCACGAGATATTTTCAGGGCTCGACTACAATAACTTCCCAAAAATCAGTGTTATCGACAACAAAATGTCGGTTGATGAAATGGTTAAGGTATCAGACATCAATTTAACTTCTACGTGCGAGCATCACTTCATTACCATTGATGGTTTAGCACAAGTGGCTTATATCCCTGAATCCAAGATTCTCGGGCTGTCTAAAATAAACCGGATTGTTCGATTCTTCGCTCAGCGCCCGCAGGTTCAAGAACGCCTTACTCAGCAAATCTTGGTCGCAATACAGGCTCTGGTTGAAACAGAAAATGTGGCTGTGACGATTAAAGCAACTCACTACTGCGTTAAATCGAGAGGCGTTATGGACGCTAACTCTGAAACCACCACAACCGCGCTTGGTGGCAGCTTCAAAACTAACCCTCAAACCAGAGCTGAGTTTTTACGATGAGTGAGACGATTCTAATAACTGGAGTAGGGAAGCGTTTAGGGTTCGCTCTGGCGCAGCAACTTTTATATGACGGATACAATGTGGTTGGCACTTACCGAAGCGACTACCCTCATCTGCAATTACTGCGCGACAATGGAGCAGACTTGCAACAGGTAGACTTTTATCAACAAAGCAGCCTAGAGGGTTTTCTTCATTACGTTGGTCAAGAATATAAGGCGCTCCGAGCCATCATCCATAATGCTTCCGATTGGCAGCCGGAGAACAAAGAAAATCCCCGTGAAAACGCATTACAAATCATGAACCAGATGATGACGGTTCACGCGACCGTGCCTTATCTGGTTAATTTAACGCTCAAAGACCAACTAATGTCTGGCGATAAAACGTCGGACATCATCCACATCAGTGATTACGTTGCGGAAAAAGGCAGTAAAAAACACATCGCTTACGCGGCCAGTAAAGCTGCGCTCAACAACCTGACGCTGTCGTTCTCAGCGATGATGGCTCCCAAGGTGAAAGTCAATACTGTCTCTCCAGCCATGATCAAATTCAATGAACATGACGACGAGGCGTACAAGACCAAAGCTCTGAAAAAGGCACTGATTCCTACAGAGGCAGGCTTTGAAGAAGTGATAGATGGCATCAAGTTTGTTTTGGCTAGTCACTATATGACAGGAAGGACTTTGCACCTTGATGGCGGCAGGCATTTGAAGTGAAGCCCATGTATTTTGGGCTAGCTTTCCTCACACCCCAACACCTCCACAAACGCATCCAAATACTTCTCTATAGTTAAATCCGCAGAAACTGGCGGTAGTTCTACGGTAATGCATGGCAGGTTTCTTTCTTGGCACCATGTGCCGAATGAGCCTGGGGTTTCGTAATCCACGTCTTCAACGAGCGGTAGGTTGAACTGCTTGCCTAGCCAAATGGCGAGTTCTGATTGATCGGGGTCATCGACCATGGCGAGTGGTTCGTGAAAAGATATGACGAATTTAGGCTGGCGCTGTTCGATGAGGTTGATGAGCGATTGCACTTCAGGTTCGAGTTGATCAGCTTGGCCTGTTTTCACTTTTACATCTCTTACTGGGGTGTGAGAACTCCAGCGATAGACGGTGCCGTTTGCTGTCCAATTTTGAGTCGGAAAGGCGCGGTTCAGATCAACTTGGTTTGCGTTAGCGCGTGTGCCTAATTGATTGCCATCTGGGTTCATCGACAGGATCACATCGTGTCGTAAATTGGCGGCGGGCAAGCTTCTCAGGGCGCAAGACAATCCCGCGATTGAAGCGGTTTCATCACCGTGTGTGCCTGCTAAAATCAGCCCGCGAGATTCGCTTTCTATTTGCGCGGGGAAATAGAGCAAAGGCGCACCCAACACTGATTTTCCATATGACAGCGGCTTTATTGAAAACGCAGCTCTTTCCGTTCTTGGAATTAAACTCACCTTAATCTCCTGATTGATCAAGTACTATCAAGTATTCACTATTGGCTATATTAATCATTAACTAAGTCCATTAGATGAACCCCTTTAAATAAACCATAGCGTCAAAACTCGTCAACCGTCGCATTGTTAATTTTATTACTTGCTTCAAAGATAGGCTAGGAGAGCAAACAAACATGGATTTTAAAAAACATTCAACGGCTTTACTCATTTCATCTTTCTTGACCCCTTTTATATCAGTAACTGCCGTTGCTGAAACCTTACCTGCCGGTGTTTCGCTGGCAAAAGACCAGCATTTAGTTCGCGCGAACGATGCAGAAGCGGCGACGCTTGATCCTGCAAAAGCAGAAGGCTTGCCGGAAATGCACATTTTACGTGACCTATTTGAAGGTTTAGTGATTCAAGATCGCGATGGCAATATCACCCCAGGAGTTGCGGAATCTTGGGAAACCGAAGACAACCAGACGTTTGTATTCCATCTGCGTAAAGACGCGAAATGGTCGAATGGCGATCCGGTGACGGCCGATGATTTCGTATACGCGATAAGACGCGCGGTCGACCCGAAACTCGCTTCGCCAAACGTGTGGTATCTCAAGCTCACCAAGATCAACAACATTGCAGACGTAGCCGAAGGCAAGAAGCCCGTTGAAGAGTTAGGTATCTCTGCCGCAGACAAGCACACGGTGAAGTTCGAACTCGATAGCAAAGTGCCGTACTTTGTTGCGATGACAGGCCACACATCCATGATGCCTGTTCATAAGGCAACGCTAGAAAATAGCGATAAGCCGTGGAGTGACCCTAAGCAGTTTGTCGGTAATGGCGCGTTTGTGTTGGACGAGTGGGTGGTTAACGAACGCATTGAACTGAAGAAGAATCCTAACTACTGGGACAGTTCAGATACCAACCTAACCCAGGTGACTTACATTCCGTTCGAAAACCAAAACGCTTCGATTAACCGTTATGCGGTGGGCGAGGTCGATATTACGTCTGATGTGCCGACACATATGGCGCAGCAGCTTAAAAGCAAATACCAAGATGCATTTACCGCGGTGCCTCTGTTGTGTACTTATTACTATGCGTTCAATACCACGCGACCTCCATTCGATGACGCGCGAGTACGTAAAGCGGTGTCTTATTCGATGATGCGTGATGTCATTACCAATGGTGTCACTCAGGTGGGTAACCTACCGGCTTATACCTTTGCTCATGAGTACACGGCTGGCTTTGATGCGACTCAGCCTGAATACAGCACATGGACTCAAAAGGAGCGTGACCAAAAGGCAAAAGAGCTGTTGAAAGAAGCGGGGTACGATGCAGCTAACCCATTGGATTTCAAACTGCTCTACAACACCAGTGAGTCGAACAAGTCGATTGCAGTGGCGATTGCTTCCATGCTCAAAGGCAATTTAGGCGCGCAAGTTGAGTTGGAAAACCAAGAGTGGAAATCTTACCTAGTATCACGTCGCCAAGGTGATTTTGATGTGATGCGAGCTTCTTGGTGTGGTGATTACAATGAAGCGTCAACCTTCTTGAGCTTATTGCGCTCTGAGTCTTCAGGTAACTTTGCGCGTTACAACAATGACAACTACGACGCTGCAATGGACAGCGCACTGTCAGCAACCAACGAGCAAGATCGTCAAGGTTTCTATGATCAAGCAGAGCAGTTACTGGCTGAAGATATGCCTATCGCACCCATCTATTACTACATGCAGGCTCGTCTAGTACGACCAAGTGTGGGTGGCTTTGCAAAGAACAACGTGGAAGGGCGCATCTATTCTAAAGATCTCTACATCAAAGAATAGATAGGCCGGATGCGAGTTCTGGCATTTCGCATAACAATATGAAATAGAAGAAAAGGGACGTTGATCATAAATATCTGATCAACGTCCCTTCGTCATTAATCTGTAACGGTAACCGCAAAAAACTGAAACCTGATTGAAGTATTTTTCACTTTTATTTCAATCAGGTGAAGCTATGTTACCCCCTCTACGCGCTCTTGTTGCGTTCGAAGCTGTTGCTCGTCTTGGTTCCATTGGCGCAGCTGCTCGAGAGCTTTGTGTCACGCAAGCGGCGGTTAGCCAACAGCTCAAAAGTTTAGAAACCTTCCTCGATACCACCTTGTTTGAACGCAGCTCTAAAGGCGTAAAGCTGACGTCAGCGGCTCAGCATTATCAACCGATTGTGGCGGGCTCACTCGCTCACCTGAAATTGCAGACTCAAATCCTGTTCGGAGAAAAAGAAACCGATGTGTTGAGCCTGCGCGTTAACCACACCTTTTGCCATAACTGGCTGTTACCTCGCCTGCCATCCTTTTATCAAAAATACCCTTTTATCAGGCTCGATATTCAGCTGGTGGACTGGCCATCAACCAACCCTTGTCAGAATGTCGATATCGAACTGACCAACGGCAAGGTTGAAAGCGAAGACACCCACTGTGAGCGACTGTTTCAAGAGCATTGGCAGTTAGTGTGCAGCCCTCACTTCAAATCCGAGCATCAAGAATTACTCAGCAAGCATGACTTTGCTGCTCTGCCGACGGTTCAGGTTAAAGGCTATCGAGAGAACTGGCTGCAATGGCTTGGGCATAACCAATTCGAGATGACATTACCTAAGGTTCTGCTCGAAGTGAGTAACTCTCTGCATGCCTTAGAAGCGGTCAAACATGGCATTGGAATGTTGCTGGTGCGTTCGCTCGCGGTGTCTGAATTACTCAAGAAAGAAGACCTTGTATTGGCAAGCGAATCCTCGATGCCAGCTGAATCTGCTCACTATTTGATTACTAAACACAGTCGCAGCGCTAAGGTGAATTTCTTCTGTGATTGGCTTTATCACCAGATGGAAGACGGTGAACTGGAGTAAAGATTTTCTTATGGATAGCCATAAAAAAAATGAAGGGCGCTCTTACTAACCTGTCATAAAAAACACTTAGTTTAACCGCATACAAATAAGGACGAGGTCACCATGAGTGCTTTCTCACAACCAATGAAAAACCGCTTAAAGGTACTGTTATTTACCGCACCGTTGTTGGTGCCACTGTTTACTTTTTGGCTCGTACCATTTGGTTATTCAATTTATATCAGCTTCACCGATTGGGATTACATCTCGCCAGATTATTCGTTCATCGGTTTAGAAAATTACGAGTACATGGTTGAGGACTACGAGTTCATTCAAGCGGTGCTCAACACGTTTTGGTTCTCTGTCGGAGTGGTGATTCCAACAATCATTCTTGGTCTTGTGTTTGCGATGTTGCTGCACAAAAACTTCAAGGGCAGCCAGTTCTATCGTGCGGTGATCTTCTCTCCTTGGATCACGCCAACGGTCGCGGTATCGATCGTTTGGTCTTGGGTGTTCGAGACGAAGTCGGGCTTAGCAAACCACTTGTTGGAGTCGGCAGGGTTTAGCGCGATTCCATGGTTAGAGAACGGGAATACAGCCTTGATTGCGGTGATTATCGTGACGGTTTGGCAGGCGATTGGTTGGACGATGCTGTTTTACATCAGTGCGCTCAACAAGATCCCTGAGTCTCTGTACGAAGCGTCTTTGATTGATGGTTGCAGCAGCTTAACGCGTTTTTTAAAGATAACACTGCCGCTGATTTCACCAACCACGTTCTTCTTGGTGGTGGTCAACATTATCACGGCAATGCAGGCGTTCGATCAGTTCCAGATCTTAACGCAGGGCGGGCCAGGTGGTGAGACTCGTACCTTGCTGTACTTGTTCTACCAACAAGCCTTTGAGCGTTACGAAATGGGACCGGCAGCCGCGACATCGTTAGTGATATTCCTGATTACTGGATTGTTGGCACTTATTAATACCTACATCGGCAAGCGCTGGGTGTACTACTAGTCGATTTTTGAAAGGACAGAATTATGACCACGCAAGTATTGGATGCCAATCAAGTCTTAACTCAAAGAGCGGCTGAATCTAAAGTCACAGCTCAAACGAAAGCGACCAAATCAGAGGTTGTGCCAAAGAAAAGCTCAGTGGATCGCCGTTCGTTTATCGCACTGGCTAAGCACCTTTTCTTAGCGGCCTGCGGAACCATTATGGTGTTTCCGTTCTTATGGATGCTGTCAGGTTCGCTGAAAACCAATGATGAGATTTTTGCTAGCCCGCTGAACTTGATTCCAGAGCAATTCCGTTGGGAAACCTTTGTCGAAACCTTCCACAGCGCGCCGTTTGGCTTATACATCTTCAACAGTTTTAGTGTGGCCTTGTTTACTACGCTGCTGGTGATTGTGAACTCGGCGATGTTTGCTTATGCACTCACGCAGTTGAGGTTTCGCTCGAAAACCGTGCTCTATTTTATCGTGATGGGCTGTTACATGCTGCCGGGCGCAGTGACGTACATTCCGTCTTACATCACCTTGGCAAGACTGGGTTTGTTGGATTCACACATGGGATTGGTGGCGTCGAACGCGGCGTCGGTTTTCGGTGTGTTTTATCTACGCCAAGTGTTTATCAAGGTGCATCCGTCGTTGATTGAAGCGGCACGAATTGATGGTGCAGGTGAGCTCAAGATCTTATGGGCAATCATCTTACCGCAATGCCGAGCAGCAGTCGCAACACTGTTCCTCATCACTTTTATTACCAATTACAACAGCTACATGTGGCCAAGCTTGGTTATTACCACTCAGGAACTCAACCTGATTGCGACCGGGATTCGTCACTACTTTATTGCCGAAGGTAACTATGGCTTGAACTGGTCGCAAATCATGGCAGCGAGCACGATTGCAGTATTGCCTTTGTTAATTCTATTCGTCATTTGTCAAAAGACGATTCTTTCAGGTATCGCCGATAACGGCGTAAAAGAGTAAACGGAAATGAAATTAAAAACTCTCGCACTAGTGTGTGCTGGCGCAGCAAGCGCGTCTATGTTCTCTAGCAGTGTTCTTGCCGCAACCGAAGTTAACTTTTGGTATTCCGGTGGTACTAAGCCACAGCAAATGATGACTAAGCTCATCGAAGAGTTCAACGCGAGCCAAGATGAGTATGTGGTGAAGCCAGCATTGCAAGGTAACTACACGGAAACCTACCAGAAGCTGCAAGCAGGTCTAGCGTCTAGAACGGCACCTGAACTTGTGCTGCTAGATTCAGGTCGTGCGGAAGCGATGCACGGACGTGGTTTGAGCCGCGACCTAACGCCGTTCATGAATGAAGAGTTCAACTTCTCTGATTTCATTGGCGCGTTTAAAGACCAAGTGACGGCAGACGACGGCACCATCATCGGCCTGCCTGCTTACGGTACAACTCAAGTGTTTTACTACAACAAGCAGGTATTGGCAGATAACGGCTTTACTGAGCAAGACCTAAACACATGGCAAGGCGTGGCTAAGGTCGCGGAGAAAGTTACCCAACGTGATGACAAAGGCAACGTGACCTTTTACGGCTGGGAGCCGATGTGGGGCCAAGACAACATGATTGACGCGGCTTTCTCTAACGGCGCGAAGATCATCAGTGATGATGGCAAAACAGTGCTAATCGATTCGGCTGAATGGGTTGAAGTGTGGGACAGTTTCCGTAAGTGGATCCACGATGATCAAATTATGCGTATTCACTACGGCGGTCAAGGTTGGGAATACTGGTACAAAACCATTGATGACGTCATGAAAGATAACGCGTTGGGTTACACCGGTTCATCGGGCGACCAAGGTGATTTGGACTTCACTAAGCTTTCAGCAACCACACAGCCAGGTTGGGGATCAAACCCTTCTGCGCCGCAAGCGGGTGCGCTAGTTTACGTAATGCCAAAAGGCACAGACGAAGCAGCAGCAAAAGGTGCGTTCGAGTTCGTTGAGTTCTACACCAATGCGAAGAACACGGCGGCATGGTCAATGTTCACGGGTTACATCCCTGTACGTAACAGCGTTTCTGAAGTACCAGAATACCAAGCGTTCACTAAAGATAACCCACAAGCTCTGATTCCTTTGAAGCAAGCGAACACAGCGACCAAAGACTTCCTAGACCCTACTAACGGTAAGATAATGGACGCTCTGAAAGTGGCAGCGGATCAGATTCAAATCCAAAACGTGCCAGCTGACCAAGCGCTAAAACAAGCGGCGAAGAAAGCACAACGTGCACTAGACCGAGCGAATCGTTCTTAATCTGTAAAGTGGTTAGCTCTTGGCTATTAGTAACGAAGAGCGATGAACTAACAAAGGCCCATCTATTCGGGTGGGCCTCTTTTTACCCAGTCCTTCAATTAGGACGAATTTGGTGAAGACAATGACCCAATTTCAAGGTGAGCTGCCGTTTGGCAGAGTACGTATCCCCTTTGATGTGCCAGCAGGTTCTCACTGCGTAACCATTACTGGTACGACGGTGAAAAAAGGATTCTTATACGCAGCGGCCTACGATGCCAACCAAGCATTTCGTGGCAAGGTGTTGTTTGAAAAGGCGCACAAGTCACTCACTATTCAACCGCAGAATTCTGGCCTAGGCGCGATTGACGGCGCGATTCCATCGGGCGAATGGTTCTTAGAACTTTACAATCTCGAAGGTGAGTTTCGCACCGAACGTGCAATGCAGTATCAAGTCGATGTGCTGTGCTCTGATGAGTTAGTTAATCATTCTAATGACCTAGGTACTGACGGAATTGAGAGTGATCTAGAACTGAACCCAACAGTCACCGCTAACCACGATATCGAGTTCGATTATAGCCACATGCTGAGCTCTGATTCTCGCTGGTATCGTGGTGATTTACACGCCCACACTCAGCTTTCTGATGGTCACAATACTTTAGCTGCAGCGAAAGGTATTGTTGAATCACAAGGGCTCGATTTCTTCTTCTTCACCGAGCACAACATTTGTCAGCCGAAGCTACCTGCATCAAACCAGTGTTTGTTTCTGCCGGCGTTAGAAGTCACGACCGATCTCGGGCACTTCAATGTGCATGGACCGGTTAAGTCTTTGGATCTCAGAAAAGTTGAACACAGCAGCCAAGCGACCATGGAAGCCGGATTGAGCTTAGCTAGAAGTGGACACAATGGTGGACACAGTTCCCTTGGCATTAATCACCCGATGATGAAGCCGTGGCATTGGCATTACGATCAAGTGGAACTCAGCCAAGTGTCTACGTTTGAAGTGTGCTGCGATCCAACTTGGTCGACCTCACCGAAAGCGACCGAAGAGGCGTTATTGGTTCTCAATGAAATGTGGAATTGTGGCCAGCGTATTACGGCGATTGGCGGCAGTGATTCGCACCTTGAGCCCCATGAGCGTAATCCTAAATCGGATGAGCCTTCCATCTATGGCGACCCATCAACTTTCGTATACAGCCATGGTTTGAGTGGCGAAGGCATTTTGTCTGGTCTGCGTAACGGACAAGTGTATTTAGAGCGTCGTTGCGGCTTGAAGTTTGATATCAATTTGGGTGACTTGCTACCGGGCAACGACTCTCAAGGACAGGCACTTAGTTATCGTATCGCAGTCACTGATTCAGAAAACCCTTACTACGCTGAGTGCGTGGTTGATGGCGAGATTATCGATCGAATCGCTTTGAGTGATGAGCTGCAAAGTATCCATATTGATGAGGGCTACCGTTGGTGCCGAGTCGATATTCGTCGTGGGGAGCTTTCTTCAGCACCAATCAACAGTACTCAACCTTCATCTAACGAGCATGAATTTGAAGGCTGCATCAACGCCGTATTCGACGGCAAACAACCAGAATTTAACCAACCCCTAGTGCGTACTTGGGGAGAGCTAATGGAGCGAATGAGCCGTGATGAAGTTTAAGGCGATGTTATTTGATAAAGACGGCACATTGTTAGAATTCCACAAGATGTGGCTTAACGTTTCTCGTGGTGCTTGTGAGCGTGTGAAATCTTACAGTGACCAGCACCAAGGTAATCAAACTGTCACACCTGCTGAGTTACTCTTGGCCATCGGTGTAGAGGGTGATGTGGTTGATAACTATGGGTTATTAGCTTCAAATCCAGTGGAAGATACTGCAACAGCGTGGTTCAACATGCTGCAACCGAATGTCTCGCTCGCTGAATTCACCAAGGTGACCAAAGCAGCGTTCAACGACGAAGTCGAAGAGAACCCAAGCTGGATTGAAGCCCTACCGGGTGTGACCGAAAAGCTCGGTCTGTTCAAGCAGCAAGGTATGATTTTAGGCATCGCGACTGCGGATACCAAAGACTCAACCATCTACACACTCGAGCAATCTGGCTTGAGCGAGATGTTTGATTATGTCGGTTACTCCGACGGTGATATCGAACCTAAGCCAGCGCCCGCACTACTCAATGCATTCTGTGAAAAATGCGGCATTGAGCCACATGAAGTGATCATGTTTGGTGACACGGTTTCGGATATGGAATTTGGCCGTAACGCAGGCGCAAGCAATGTTGGCGTGCTGACAGGTACTGCTCAACACAGCGAGTTAGAGCCAGTAGCGGATCTGGTTATCGCATCGGTTGCCCATTTTGAGCTCAATCAACTGCAAGAACGTGGCTAAAACGTTTAACGACAGATTGCAAAGATAGTATTTAACGAATTGATTTAAGGACAGGTTATGGCTGAAGTCACACTGAGAGGGGTAGAGAAAACCTACCCAAATGGTTTTAAGGCCGTGCATGGTGTCGATCTTAATATTCGCGAAGGCGAGTTTATGGTGTTTGTGGGGCCGTCTGGCTGCGCAAAATCCACGACACTTCGTATGATTGCGGGTCTTGAAGATATCTCAGAAGGCGATGTCTACATTGGCGATAAGCGTGTAAATGAGCTGCCACCCAAAGATCGTGGTATCTCTATGGTGTTTCAGAACTACGCGCTTTATCCGCACATGTCGGTGTACGACAACATGGCTTTTGGCCTTAAACAACAGAAGCTGCCAAAGCATGAAATCAATGAACGAATTGAAGATGCAGCCAAAACTCTAGATATCGAACACCTGTTGAACAACAAGCCGGGTGAAATGTCTGGCGGACAAAGGCAGCGTGTGGCTTTAGGTCGAGCGATGGTGCGTAAGCCGGATGTGTTCTTGTTTGATGAGCCCTTGTCTAACTTAGATGCAAAGCTGCGTGTGTCGACTCGTGTCAGCATTGCACAGCTGCACAATAACCTTAAGCAAGAAGGGCAAAACGCCACCATGATCTACGTGACACACGATCAGGTGGAAGCCATGACTCTTGGTGACCGTATTTGTGTGTTGAATCAAGGTGAGATTATGCAAGTCGATACGCCAATGAACCTTTATCAGTACCCAGCAAACAAGTTTGTCGCAGGCTTTATTGGTTCGCCAGCGATGAATCTTCTCAAGGTGAGATTGGATGAGATTGATGGCGTGATGAACGTGGTCTCTGAAAGTGGGACTCGTTGGACACTGCCACAAGACAAGCAGATTATCGCTCGTGAAAAGATGGGTGAGTGGGTATGGTTTGGTGTTCGTCCAGAGCACATTCAACTGGCGAATCACGATGCGCCGCTGGCGGAAGTGAATACTCAAACGCACAGGCTTGATGTGGTTGAGTCGATGGGTAATGAGCTGTATCTCTACTTTAAACTCGGTGCAGATAAGCTGGTGGCTCGCGTGCCTTTTGATGCTGACCGAATGGCGGAAAGTGGGCAAGAGACAATGCTTCATTTCAATACCTCACAATGTCATTTGTTTGACCTAGAGACAGAAGAAGTTCTAACTGAATAAGTCGATGTGTCGAATAGTCAAAACAAAGAAATCCCCGCTCAGATGAGAGTGGGGATTTTTCTTAGGGGGAGTATCAACAGGAACTCGGGTTTGTGCTCGAGGCTTTTTTGTTGGAGATAGCTGAACGATCTTGAGGGTTAGAACCATTTAATGGCTCGGAATCGCAATCCTTTTTTCTAGCCAACGAACCGCTTGCGATACCACCAAAATAAGAACAAGGTACTCCAAAACCAGAAACGTATAGATCTCTAAAGGTAAATATTCGTTCACCACCAGCTCATTTGCTCGCCTTGTTAAATCACTCAAACCAATCACACTCACTAGCGAGCTCATCTTGAGGATATAAATAAACTGATTGCCCAAGGGCGGCAGTATTTGACGGAATGCTTGCGGTAGGATAACCAATCGCATTTTTTGCCAATAGGTCAATCCCAAGGATTCGGCCGCTTCATGTTGCCCACGATTAATCGCTTGAATCCCCCCACGGAACACTTCAGCCATAAAGGCGCTCTCGGCAATGGTCAATGCGATTACCCCTGCCCAGAAGTGGTTCAAAGAGAAATCGAGTAATGTCGGCATTCCGTAATACACCCACAATAGCAATACCAGCACAGGGATAGAACGAATCACCTCTACGTAAAGTCGATTAATTCCCTTGAGTACTGGTGAGCTTGAAAGCGCAGGAAAGGCGACCAATAGACCGAGAGCCATGGCAAAAAACATACTTAAAAACGAAACCTGAATAGTCTCGCTAAAACCAGCCATCAAAAACTGAATATTAGTTCGTCCCTGCTCCGTCGATGGGTCGAGTACATACCATCCCCATTGATAATCTGAACATCCTGTCAGAAACAGCAGAGAAACTAGCGATAAGTGACGATAGTTCACATTTACTCCCAAAAACTCCATTTGTTATTGCCATGTTAACAATCAAATCTGTTTAATGGTTAATAATTAAGAAGAATATCTACATTCATCACTTAGAAATCAGCATTCTTTAAAGGAATAAAAAATGAAAAAAAGCTTAATCGCATTAGGAATGTGCCTGCTTGCTTTTACACAGATCGCACATGCACAAAGTCGTTTACAAGAGATACTAGATGCGGGAGTTCTCCGCGTTGGTACTACGGGGGATTGGAACCCAATGACGATGAAGGATCCTGCAACCAACAGTTACCGCGGCTTTGATATCGATGTCACGACTGAGTTGGCTAAAGACCTAGGCGTAAAAGTGGAATACGTCGCAACAGACTGGAAAACCTTGGTGAATGGCATCACGGCCAACAAATACGACGTGACTGGCAGCGCTTCGCTCAACATGTCTCGAGCAAAAGTCGCTGGGTACAGCCAACCGTACTTCTATCTGGCTTTTGTCCCTGTTGTGCAAAAGAAAGACATAGAGAAGTTCTCCGATTGGAGTGACTTTGACAAAGCAGAAATCAAAGTTGCCGCCACGCTCGGCACAGTACAAGAAAAAATGGTGAAGGACTTCTTCCCATCGGCACAACACATCGTGATTGAAGCGCCGGCACGGGATTTCCAAGAGCTTTTAGCTCGCCGCGCTGATGTCTCCGTGACTTCAAACGTAGAGGCTGCAACCTTAGTAGAGAAGTTTAAACAACTCGCGATTGTTCCGGTGAAAGAGCCACGTAAACCAACTCCAATTGCGATGCTACTACCACAAGATGATCAGGTTTGGATTAACTACATTAACCACTGGGTTGAATTGAAAAAGACGCAAGGTTTCTTTAAGCAAACCGCTGAGAAGTGGGGACTGAAGAGCATGTAACGAGCTCATAGAGAAGAGAAAAATAG
This sequence comes from Vibrio sp. 10N.261.46.A3, assembly GCF_041472995.1. Classification (NCBI taxonomy): domain Bacteria; kingdom Pseudomonadati; phylum Pseudomonadota; class Gammaproteobacteria; order Vibrionales; family Vibrionaceae; genus Vibrio; species Vibrio sp. 10N.261.46.A3. The sequence goes on from NZ_JBFRRH010000107.1 coordinate 16,284, forward strand.
AGCCCTTAGGGGGAAGGGCTCTTGAGTTAGGAGCTTGCTTTAATTTGGGTTACGCGACCACTAACGTCGTTGCTTTTTTCATTGCCTCTTTGGTTGAACACTCAATCACGTTCGCATTGGCAAAGCGGTGAGCGTCTTTCACTTGAATATCGTGAGCCAAGATAACCAGTCTTGCGTTCGCTACATCTAGGTCGGTGATGCGGTTCTGAATACCGTTTTGACCTTGAGTTTCTACTTTAATCTTAAGGCCTGCGGCTAAGCCTGCTTTCTCTAGTGCTTTTGCAGCCATGAAGGTGTGTGCAACACCAGAAGGGCAACATGTAACTGCTACGATGTCGTACTCGCCTTCGCCTGCTACAGGAGCGGCTTGAGCTTGTACTGGCGCTTCAACCATGTCTTCTTCTGTTTCTACCGCTACAGGTTTCCAGAAGCCTACGATAACGGCTGTGGTTAGCGAGCCAAGCGCAATACCGACGACGTACATTGGAATGTTGCTTGATACTGGCGCAGTGATTAGGCCGCCCCACGGTGCGTGCAGAAGAACGTCTGTCATGAAGCCGAATACACAGCCCACGATACCACCGGCTACGATTGAAGGAAGAACGCGCATTGGGTCATTCGCTGCGAATGGGATAGCCCCTTCAGAGATACCGATAGAGCCCATGATTGCTGCTGCTTTACCTGCTTCTTGCTCTTGTTTAGAGAACTTGTTTTTGAATAGGAAAGTCGCCAGAGCCATACCTAGAGGTGGAGTACAAATCGCGATGCCAACGCCGCCCATTAGCCAAGGTTGTGTGTCTACTTGAGTTTGAGCAAATAGGGTCGCGACTTTGTTGATAGGGCCGCCCATATCAAACGCCGTCATACCGCCAAGGATTGTGCCCAGAACCATCTTAGATGCACCAGCCATTGAAGCTAGGAACTCGTTCATTGAAGACATGAACAGTTTGATTGGCTCACCGATGCCCCACAGTACGATACCTGCAGAGATTAACGTACCTAGAAGCGGGTAGATGAAGTACGCACCTAGAGCCGTCATGTTCGCAGAAAGTGGGATCTTCTTAAGTTGGAACACCACGCCACCGGCGATAAAGCCTGCCACGATACAGCCAAGGAAGCCGCCGCCCATGTCAGCCATGATGCCAGAAGAGATCATCGCAGGTGCTAGTGCTGGTTTATCTGCAATGGAGTAACCAATAAAGCCGCCAAGAATGATTGGGAAAAGAACAAGGCCTTTGATACCGATATTAGAGATGTCTGCCAACAAGCCGTCTGCTGGTACGGCACCTTTGCCTGATGCCATTACCGCTAACGCCAGCAGAACACCACCGGCTACGATGAAAGGCAGCATGTGTGAGGTTCCGAAAAGCAGGTGGCCTTTCATGGTGCTAAGGATTTTTTTAAAGTCGCTACTACTGTTTTTATTATTGGTATTCGTAGCTTGAGTTGTTAGGGTGCTCATAATTTTCTACGCCTTATGAATTAATTAAAATATTAAGGATTTGTTGTTCGTCTTTTGCGTTATGGATATCTTGAATAAATTCATCACTGAATTTTCCAAATAGTTCTTGTAGTACATAAATATGATGGTCAGCACCGTTATCGGGTGAGGCAATCATAAAAAACACGGTTGGGTTGATGCCGTCTTCATCGCCATACTCAATACCTTCACGCTTAACACCGACAGCAATCGCAGGCTCAGTTACCGCCTTGCTTTTTGAGTGTGGGTAAGCGATGCCGTCCATTGAGGTGATGCTTTGAGATTCACGAATTTCGATGTCTGCCAAGAAGGCTTCTTTATTACTGATTCGGTTGTTCTCAAATAACATGTCTGCCAATTCTTCAAACAGTTCTTTTTTATTATTCGCTTGAAGGTTGTTATTAATTAAGTTGACGTTAGTTAGCTGTGTGATCATTTATTAACTCATTCACTATTGAAGTTCTTGAATTAAAATTAATGGATTAACCCGATTCGCGAAATAGCAAATAAAAGCCCTTCACTGTACATTTGTACCAAGCAAAATTAAGTGTGATTTGCATCATTAATGCAGTGTGAGATGAGTCATATTTGATGGTGTACTTCGGTGTTGAAATAACTTTCTGTAGGAAGAAAAATGCCCCGCAAAGCAGGGCATGATCAGTGTTTGTATCTACTCGGGAAAGCTAGCTGTAAGCACGCGCCACGCGTCCAACGCAATCCAGTTTGTAACTCTCAGCGTAAGCGGGAATGAACACCGATTGGCCTTTCTCTATCACGCAGGTTTCACCACATTGGTGAGTGAGCACCATGGATTCATCGAGTGGCAGCAGAATCTCGGCACCTTCGGTGGTGATCTTTCTCTGATGTGAGTTTTGCACGATAGAGAACTTAAAATCTTCGACTGGAATTTGATATTCCATCACATCACCTTGCTCTATCGGGCTGAGCAGCAATCTATCCGCAGGCTTTTCATTGAATTGAGTACAAGAAACTAATTCATTGATATCCATGTACTTAGGCGTCAACCCTGCGCGGAGTACGTTGTCTGAATTCGCCATCACTTCTAAGCCCGTGCCTTTAATGTAAGCGTGCGGTGTCTCGGCATCCAGATACATGGCTTGTCCCGGCTTTAAGGTGATCACGTTCAACAGTAGCGGAGCAAACAGGCCTACATCACCTGGATATTGCTGTTCCAACTCTGAAATCAACTGGAACACAGGGGCATCAGAAAGCTTCGCCTTCATCAGTAACATGGTCAGAGCCATGCTTTTTTGTTCACCTTGCAACGACAATAAGCTCGCGAAAAAGCTGGCTAACCCATTAGGCGTTTGGTCGCCTGCGAGATCGTTGACCATAGAGTTTAGCTCTGGAATATCAAGGTAATGGAAGTGCTCAAGGATCTCGTTGATAGATCTAAAACCATTCATCGCGGTGTAGTCGGTTAGGGCATACACCAGTTCTGGCTTGTGATTGGGATCCTTGTAGTTGCGGTTGCCAGCCGTCATCGGAATGCCTTGCTGCTCTTCAAGCGCATAGCCAGATTCGGCTTGCTGCTTGTTCGGGTGAACTTGAACCGAGAGTGCTTTCTCAGCCGCTAATACCTTAAACAGATACGGAAGTTCACCAAAACGACTTGCGACTTTCTCACTTAGAAACAGGTTTAGGTTCTTAGAGATCAAGCTCGATAATGTGGTCTGCTGCCCGTTGTCGTTCACCATTGAGCAACCATTAGGGTGAGCGCCCATCCAGATCTCGGCTTGCGGCTCACCAGACTGGTTATCTATACCAAACAGTTGGCTAAACGAAGAAGGGCTACCCCATGCGTAGTTTTGAATCACGTTAGTCATAGGGTAGAAAAAACGTTGTACGAACGAATCGTTCGCTAAAGAAAAATCAGACATCGAAATCACCATGGAGGGAAACATGGCTTGAGCTCTACTCGATCTAATGAAATGTGAGAGTAGAGTGGGCTCAAGCCATTGGAGTTGAAATGGCTTAAGCCGCTGCTGTTGCTAGCTTGGCTTTGCGTAGGTTTTTAAGTGCGATACAAGTAACCGCAGTTACGCCCGCACCAGACGCCATGCACAACAGTGCTAGCAGTGGATAGTTCATTGCGCCAAGTAGAGCGACCACTGGACCACCGTGAGCAACACTGTTGGTGATACCAAACGAGAACGCCATTACCGCAGCAGTCATTGAGCCAAGCACGTTGGCTGGGATAACTGACATTGGATCTTGAGCCGCGAAAGGAATCGCACCTTCAGAGATACCTACTAAGCCCATCGCACCTGCTGCTTTACCCGCTTCGATTTCAGAAGATTCGAACAGGTCAAACTTACGGCCAAGTCTGGTTGCGATAGCCATACCTAGCGGAGCGACAGGGATAGCACATGCCATTGCACCCATGAACTGAGTTTGACCGCTGGCAATCATGCCGACCGAGAATAGGAACGCTACTTTGTTGAATGGGCCACCCATATCGAAGCCAGCCATGCCACCCAATACGATGCCAAGCAGAACTACGTTACCTGTGCTCATGCTAGTTAACAGTGCTGTAAGCGCATCCATTAGTCCCGCAATAGGGGCGCCAATAACGAAGATGAACAGGCCAGCGATGAATAGAGAACCAGTGATCGGAGCGATCATGATAGGTACAAGCGGTTGAACGAACTTGTGGTAGTTAAACGAAGTAATCCATTTAACGAAGTAGCCGACTAATAGACCTGCGATGATTGCACCAATGAAGCCAGTGCCTGCGTCAGCGCCATAGAAAGAGCCGTTGTTTGCGATCCAGCCGCCAATCAAGCCAGGGGTTAGAGCAGGGCGGTCAGCAATCGCGTAAGCAATGTAGCCGGCCAAGATTGGGATCATCAGGGTGAAGGCAACCACGCCCACTTCTAGGATTTGGTTCCACATGCTGCCAGCAGGAATCGCCATGCCAGACTCACTTGGTTCGCCACCAATAGCTAAGGCTAGGGCAATCAAAAGACCGCCTGTGACCACGAATGGGATCATGTGAGATACACCATTCATCAAGTAACGGTAAAGGTCTGAACGCGCTTGCGAGGCTTTCTCAGCAACAGATTGGTTGGTTGGAGCTTGTTCTGCTTGGTAGCTAGGTGCATTGAGCGCTTGTTGAATTAAGCCTTGCGCGTCTTTGATTGGCGCTTTTACGTTGGTGCTGATAACGCGTTTTCCGGCAAAGCGAGCCATGTTGACCTGTTTGTCACAAGCCACCACTATTGCGTCTGCGCGTTCGATCTCTTCTTGAGTTGGGCTGTTCTTTACACCAATAGAACCGTTGGTTTCGACCTTGATGTCGTAGCCAAGAGCCGCCGCGCCTTTTTCTAGTGCTTCGGCTGCTAAATACGTGTGTGCAACACCAGCTGGGCAGCCTGTCACACCAATGATGAAGCCTTGTTTCTCAACGTCGGTTTCAGTCTCTGACGGATCAGGTTTGGCAAGCAGTAGTTCCAAAGCTTCTTGTTCAGATTGAGCATTCATGAAGCTTTCGATAAAGCCTTCTTCAATCAGTTTTGAAGAAAGTTCTGCCAGTACTTCGATGTGGTGATTATCGCCGCCATCAGGAGAGGCAATCATGAAGAATAGTTTTGATGGCTGGCCGTCATCTGCGCCGTACTCGATACCCTGTTGATGGACACCGATAACAACCGCGGGTTTAATCACCGCAGCGCTTTTCGCGTGTGGCAGAGCAATACCTTCTTCAAACCCGGTATTACCTTGTTCTTCACGAACCTTAATGTCGGCAAGAAACTGTGCTTTGTCTGAGATTCTGCCTTGTGCGTAAAGCACGTCTATCAGCTCTTTAAATACGTCTTCTTTTGAATTAGCGCTAAGCGAAAGCTTAATCAAATCTTGATTGATCAATGTCGTGATCATAATGAACCCCTACTCTGTTCTTATTTTGTTAGGGGTATTCTGGAATCTACGGCTTACCTTCTGTAGTGAAGAAAAAATGCATTTACTGGATGATTGTTGCGTTATAAATGGAGTGTGATTTTGATCGGTCGAACGGGCGTTTTTAGCCCTATATTGACAAGGTTTGTCGTGCATTGAAGCTTTTATTTATAAGGGGTTCGGCGTGTTTTGTTATCTGGGAAATTACGTGCCTCATCGGTTTCTGCACTGGAAATTTAGTTCTACGACTAGATTTTTGTAACCTTGATCTCAAATTGTGATTTTGCTCAATAGCGCTATGTTTCAGTTACAGGTATATCTATTTCCGTAGCCTTATTGCTGCCCATAAGAGTTCGAATAATGATATTTCATGACTTAATCTCGTCGGTGTTAAATGAGCGAGAACCGTTTCATAACATCTGGTTTGCTGGAGATTTTCACACGCCATCCGCTTGCAGCTATCAGGTGAACTTTCCGCGCTTAGAGTTGGTGTTAGACGGAGAGTACATTAATGAAATGGAGAGTCATGATCGCAAGATCACCAACGTTATTGCAAAAGCCGGAGACGCGATTTTCATCCCGCCTAACTGTTGGAACAAACCGAACTGGGATACTGACTGTTCGGTGCTGAGCATGTTGTTTGGTCGTCGTCAGCTTGGTTTAAGCTTGGTGAGCAAGCGCAAAGGTGAAGAGAGCTTTTACGATATCCAAAAGCACAGTATTCAGACTCGCTCTGGGTTTGCGATTGATAACATCTTGGAGGCGCTTAGCTCGTTAGCGAGAGAGAGCAACAAGCAGCCGATGGACGAATTATTGCTGCAAGCTCTGCTTCAATACAGCAAGACGATGTTGGATGCGCCTGTCGAGAAATCTCACAGCCGCGTGCAAGATGTGTATCAAGGGATCTGTATCTATATTCAAGAGAATTTCCACCGTCAAATCACTCGAGACAGCATTGCCTCACGCTTTAGCATTTCATCCAATCACTTGTCGCGAATGTTCCGTCAACAAGGCCACATGACGCTGGCAGAATACATCACCCGTGTGCGGGTCGACCGCGCTAAGTTCATGCTCAAAAAGTACAACTTCAAGCTCAATGAAGTGGCAGTACGTTGCGGCTTTAAGGATGTGAACTACTTCTGTCGCGTGTTTAAGAATCGCACAGGAAGAACGCCGACCGAATATCGTGGTTCAATCTAATATCCCTTCTAATTACCTTTCTGACCAGAGCTTATACGACCGAAATTTGTATGACTAGATCACCACAGTGAGCTCTGTGTTGTGGTGATCAATTTGCTTTGTGTTTTCCTCTGCTGTTTATTTCTACACCTTATTTCCAAACCTATCTTTAGGCACGTTCTCTATTTATCCCGTTTCACTAAATAAACCCAATCAATAACACTAGGGGTTCGCTTTGCGAGTTGCTTATTATTTTCGTTACCTATTTATTGAATTAAATGTGTGAGAGTCGATGTATTAACGCGATGCATTTAATGAATGCTAAGTAAATTAAAAACCACTTATCGAGACGACAAAACCTTGTTATTGTTGTCCGGATTACTGATTTAAATGTTTTTAACTTATTGATTTTAAATGTTTACTTCGAGTCGGATTATTCTTTATTTACTAACGTGTAATTCATGCCTCGAAATCAAATATTCAGGTTTATACGCCCCATCACAACCTTGACTTATAATACTACAAATTAAAAATTCTATAGATAATATGCTCTTCAGATATTCATCATAAAGAAGACTTATACATGGAACTCAATACTCTGATCGTAGGAATTTATTTCCTTTTCCTTATCGCAATAGGTTGGATGTTTAGAACGTTCACCAGTACAACCAGTGACTATTTCCGCGGGGGCGGTAACATGCTTTGGTGGATGGTTGGCGCGACTGCGTTTATGACTCAGTTCAGTGCTTGGACCTTCACTGGCGCAGCGGGTAAAGCGTATGCCGATGGTATGGCTGTCGCGGTTATCTTCTTAGCGAACGCATTTGGTTACCTGATGAACTACCTGTACTTCGCTCCGAAATTCCGTCAACTACGTGTGGTAACGCCAATTGACGCGATTCGTATGCGTTTTGGTAGCTTCAACGAACAAGTATTTACTTGGTCTGGCATGCCGAACAGTATTGTTTCTGCAGGTATCTGGCTGAACGGTTTGGCGATCATCGCATCGGGCATCTTTGGCTTCGACATGACGACAACCATCGTTCTGACTGGTCTTGTTGTACTGGTGATGTCGGTAACGGGCGGCTCTTGGGCGGTTATCGCGTCTGACTTCATGCAGATGGTTATTATCATGGCGGTAACCGTAACGTGTGCTGCAGTGGCTATCGTACAAGGTGGCGGCGTTACTGAAATCATCAACGATTTCCCTGTAGCAGAAGGCGCGTCTTTCGTTTCTGGTAACAACCTGAACTACGTAAGCATCTTCGGAATCTGGGCATTCTTCATCTTCTTCAAACAGTTCAGTATCACCAATAACATGTTGAACTCTTACCGTTACCTAGCGGCAAAAGACTCTAAGAACGCGAAGAAAGCCGCTCTGCTAGCGTGTATTCTGATGACCATCGGTCCAATCATTTGGTTCATGCCACCTTGGTTCGTAGCAGGACAAGGCGTTGACCTTGCAGCACATTACCCAGATGCAGGTTCTAAAGCAGGCGACTTCGCTTACCTTTACTTTGTAGAGCAATACATGCCAGCAGGTATGGTAGGCCTTCTAATCGCAGCGATGTTTGCGGCAACTATGTCTTCTATGGACTCAGGCTTAAACCGTAACTCTGGTATCTTTGTCATCAACTTCTACCAACCGATTCTTCGTCCAAACGCGACAGAGAAAGAGCTGATGATTGTGTCAAAGTTGATGTCTACCTTCTTCGGTCTAGCTATCATCCTTATCGCGCTGTTTATCAACTCGCTAAAAGGCTTGAGCCTATTCGACACCATGATGTACGTGGGTGCGTTGATTGGCTTCCCAATGACCATTCCAGCATTCTGTGGCTTCTTCCTTAAGAAGACGCCGGACTGGGCAGGTTGGGGTACGCTAGTGGTCGGTGCGATTGTGTCTTACATCGTTGGTTTCGTGATTACCGCTGAGATGCTACAAAACTGGTTCAACCTAGAGCCTCTAACAGGTCGTGAATGGTCTGACTTGAAAGTAGCGGTAGGCCTAATTGCACACTTAACATTTACTGCTGGCTTCTTCATTCTTTCGACTCTGTTCTACAAACCACTGGAAGCGTCTCGTCAGAAAGATGTGGATACCTTCTTCAACAACCTAGCGACACCATTGGTTTCTGAATCAACAGCACAGAAGAAACTGGATAACAAACAACGTCACATGCTGGGTTCACTGATCGCAGTGTCTGGTGTGGCAGTGATGGCGATGTTTGCTCTACCGAACCCATTCTGGGGAAGAATGATGTTCGTACTGTGTGGCGGTATCGTGTTCATCGTTGGTCTGCTGCTGGTAAAAGCTGTAGACGACTCGGTTGAGGATGCGAAACAAGCGAAAAAAACAGCGTAAGTTAGCTAACCAGTTAAACAAGTAATTAAACATAAAACGGCTGAGCTCTAATGCTCAGCCGTTTTTTATTGTATGAGAAAATGAGCTTAAAACGATTGGATAGGTGTCATTATCAGGGGCTAAATAGATTCGCTGAACTTGACCAGAACAGTTGAATTAGATGGGGATGAATCAGATGGGGTGAATTAGAATAGAAACTAAATAAGACGTGAAGAGATATACATCAACAAGGCTTGCAGGTCGACACTGCTTCGGGTCTTTTGCAGACGTTCATTGACCTGATCGTGAAGCAGGTTTCTGGTTAGGTTGGTAGCCGCCACAATATGCTCACGCTGTGGTTTGGTTGGCAGAACAAGAGCAATGGCTACATGCACTTCGCCGATACGTGATGCCCAGTCAATCGGGTCGTCACTGACGATAACCGCAATCGAGAGGTCTTGGGTAGATTCAAACATCACATGCGGCAGTGCGATACCTGGTGACACACATGTAGACGAGCGTTCTTCTCGCTTAATGAATGCCAGAATTAGTTCATCTGGGTTTTCTGGATAAACAAGGTGAGCGAGCCCTTTCAAGCACTCAAATTTTGTCAGTTGAGTTTGCGCCTTGGCGTGGTGCCATTTGATGTCACAAGGTGGGCATATCTGTGGCATTCGCTGGATTAGATCGTTTGAAAACTCATGGTTCACTTGCGAACCAACCATGGCGTAATGTTCGGCAATCACGTCTTTTATGACAAAACACGCGAGCTCTGCATCAATACCTACCGCGGTTATCTGGCATAAATCCCCTCGGAGTAAACCTACTTGCAGCATCGCGACAGATTTAGAGAGATCGGCGGTTCGGTTTTGAGTGATGTTGATAATGCGGATGGTACTTTTGAACTTTTTCGCTAAGCGAGCAAGCGGCTGGGCGACATGTGAGTTCGCCGTTGGGTCGGCAACAAAGAAGGTGATCTGGTATTCGTTCATCAAAAGTTTAAGTTCGACAATGCTTAATAAAGACTTTATCGACACTCAACAATACTTCTTCCATTGGAACAAATACGGTTTTAGCTGGGTCAAATCGGCTTGGTTGTTCGATGTCGATATCAGAGACGATCAACACTTTGTCTGCGAGGGTAATATCTTGGGCGGTCAGTAAGTTTTCAATACCCATAGCGCCTTGCGTCTCTACCTTTATTGAAACGTTGAACTTAGGGGCTGTTTTATTTAGAGCATCAGCTGCCATATAAGTATGCGCAATGCCTGTAGGGCACGCAGTTACCGCTACAATTCTCATTATTATTCTCGGCTTAATCTCGTCCCTGTTACGTTACATAAGCTACCTTTCAGAAGCTACCCGGCAAAAGCTATCTTGCATGGGAAACCAGTATGGAAAGCTCGCATAGGGAAGGGACGATATTGTTATGGGTTCTGTGGATTTTATGGATTGGCGTTTTTTATTCCAAGGTGAAAGTCACACTCTGAGTTCTTGGTTACAATAATCCAGTTAATGCACCTTTCGTCCTATATATTGAGTGCCTTCACACCGTTAATCTTTTCATCTTATTAACCTTATCACTTACGTAATTACTTCAGTCTGAAATCAGGCGAGGCAGAGCAGCATATGGATATCACCAACATTATCGAGCCCGAGATCATCTGCTTAGATTTACAAGCCGACTCAAAACAGGCGGTATTTGAAGAGCTTGTTGAACTGCTCGACCGTGCCGGTAAGCTCTCCAATAAACGTGAATTCCTTGATGATATCTGGAAGCGTGAAGCCATCGGTAATACAGGCTTTGACGATGGCATTGCGATTCCACACGCGAAAAGCACTGCCGTAGCTAAACCTGCTGTGGCGGTAGGTATCAGCCGATCTGGCATCGATTATGGCGCAGACGGTGGCGAGCTGTCGGATGTGTTCTTTATGCTCGCTTCCCCAGACAACAACGACGACCACCATATCGAGGTACTGGCTCAGATTTCGACCAGACTTATCGAAGATGGCTTTGTTACAAAATTAAAGGCGGTGGAGTCTGTCGAGGAAGCTCAAGAGCTGTTTCTTGAAGCCAATTCAGAATCGTTCGATAGCTACGCCTCTAGCCATCATGAGGTGTATGTCGAGCCACTCAGCCCTTGGGCGCAATCTCTTAATCGCCTCAAAGAACACTTATTATACGGTACCTCGCACATGATTCCTTTCGTGGTTGCAGGTGGAGTGCTTTTGTCTTTGTCGGTGATGATGTCGGGTCATGGCGCAGTTCCTGAAAGTGGCGTGTTAGCAGACATCGCACAAATGGGCATCGCGGGGCTAACCCTATTTACTGCGGTACTCGGTGGTTACATCGCGTATTCAATGGCCGACAAACCGGGTTTAGCGCCCGGAATGATTGGTTCTTGGGTCGCGGTCAATCAATACAATACCGGCTTCCTCGGCGCGATTGTGGTCGGCTTCTTCGCGGGCTTTGTGGTTAATCTACTTAAGAAGATCAAACTGCCAGACAGCATGATCTCGCTGAGCTCGATCTTCATCTATCCACTAGTCGGCACCTTTGTTACCTGTGGTGCGGTGATGTGGGTGATTGGTTCTCCTATTGCCCAAGTGATGCTAGAGATGAACCAAATGCTGACTGGCATGGCAGGTTCAGGAAAAGTGGTATTGGGGAGTATTTTAGGTGCAATGACGGCCTTTGATATGGGCGGCCCAATCAATAAAGTAGCAACACTGTTTGCTCAAACCCAGGTGAATACTCAGCCATGGTTGATGGGCGGTGTCGGAATTGCGATTTGTACGCCACCACTAGGCATGGCACTAGCGACTTTCTTATCGCCGAAGAAGTTTAAGCGAGACGAGCGTGAAGCGGGTAAAGCTGCAGGCATTATGGGAATGATCGGCATCAGTGAAGGCGCGATCCCATTTGCAGCCGCCGATCCTGCGCGGGTTCTGCCTGCGGTTGTTGCTGGTGGCATTGTCGGTAACGTGGTTGGCTTTATGTTCCATGTAGTGAACCATGCACCATGGGGCGGATGGATTGTGCTGCCAGTGGTGGATGGCAAGATTGGCTATATCGTTGGCACACTAGCAGGTGCTCTAACGACAGCCCTGATCGTGATTCTTCTGAAGAAAAATGTGGTCGAAGGTGAAGTGAATTCTAATCAGTTTACCGGTGGTTCGGTAACGGAAGAGGGGCAAGCGGATGTATTGGCGATCACTTCTTGTCCGTCTGGTGTTGCCCACACTTTCTTGGCTGCGAAATCGTTAGAAAAGGCGGCGCATCATCTCGGGGTTCGGATTAAAGTCGAAACCCAAGGTGCCAACGGAATCGGCAATCGAATTACTCAGAAAGACATTGAAAGGGCGAGGTTGGTGATCTTTGCTCACGATGTGGCGATTAAAGAAGTAGAGCGCTTTGCGAACGTTAAAACGTTAGATGTCAGTACCAAAGAGGCGATGCTTAATGCTCAGGCGTTGATCATGAGAAAGGTGTAATCCTTAAACCGCAAAGCTTATCATCTATAAAGTTAACGAGATCAAAACTAAAAAGACTCCGCTCAGGCCGGTTAAGGTGAAAGTGGAGTCTTTTTGTATCGTTTTCTAATGTATAAGTTCAGCCCTTAAAAAGGGTGGTACTTAAATACGTCTTCAACCATTGAGTTGAGTAAATCGATATCGTCACAGGTTTTCGCGTAGGTACGCAGGCCTGCGATTTGAACCTGAACATGACGAGCAAGTTGGGTCGGCTCGCGCTCTTTGCTGATCTCACCCAATTCTTGTGATTCCGCAATCACCTTAGCGAATTCACCTTCCATGACCTTGAGTGACTTCTTCGCTTCTGCTAATAATTCTGCGTGTTCATCAGTTAGCTCTGCGACCGTTTTAGCCAACATACACATGCCGTTTGGCGCGCTCTGTTTCGATTCGACAACCGCACGTTTTACGAAGTTTTCCAGCGCTTTGATAGGCGATTCGGTTTCACTGCGGAAGCGGTTCAGATTAAGGATGCCAAGTTCGGTATAGCGAGCAAGCGTCTCTTTAAACAAACCTTCTTTGCTGCCGAACGTCGCGTAGATGCTGCCCGGACGCATATCAATCACGTCTTGCAGGTTACGCATAGAAGTCGCATGAAAGCCCTTTTCCCAATACAGGTTCGTTGCTTTATCTACTACATCTTGTCTATCGAACTTCGCGGTCTTAGCCATAACATCTACTTCATTAATCTGAACATATGTTCAATATCTTATGCTGAACGCCCGTTCTAGTAAAGGTGTGTTTAGCTGCTTTGCGCAGGCTTAGAACATCAAAGAGTTAATAAAACATCCCGATCATCTGGAAATCATCTTAATCATCAATAACTTCTACGGTCTTGTGCTGAGCGCCGTAATAGGTGCCTTCATCGATGGTGTACATCAATGTTGCTTCGCACTCTGGACAATCGAATTCCTCATTGGGCTCAATGGCCGCTTCTTCTACCCATTCCCAACCGATATGTTCTTCGCAAGCGGGACAATCCATACAATATCTCTCAGTTGTTGTCGCATATTTATTGCGAATCTCTACTTTAATAATTCGGCATTATACATATTTAGTTAACGAGGAATAGACAGTTAATCAGCGCAGAATAGGGATGTGAATCAATCTCTGGTGAGCGTTGAATCTATAGATGGTTCTGAATATATCGTTTTATCTGAGCACATAATTGGTGCAGGCCCACCCCTTTTGGGTAGTTAAAATGTGTCATATTTCAGTCGCTTACGTCAATAAAATGTTGTTGCACGTGTTTTTGGTATCGTTAGGTCGCTTAGCTAACAGTTTTATCGGTAAATCAATGAATTTTGTGAGGTTAAATGTTACCTTCATCGCATCGCGATCTGTGTGGTACGGTAATTGATGCACATTGATCAAGTTGAATAATTATACAGTCACAATTGAGGTGCATCTTATTAAGGATGTGCGAGTTAGATGACTGAAAATATTTGTTAGCTGCTAGGAAATAAAAATGAAATTAACCGATATGTCTTTTAAGCAAAAAATCATCGCTTTGCTTATTTTACCGATCTTAGGGTTTCTCTGGCTCAGTGTTTCAGCGATATCCAAGGGCGTGGAAACTAAGACTGAAATGTCTTCATTAAACCAACTGACACGCCTTTCGGTTGTGTACAGTGAGTTAGTGCATGAGTTACAAAAAGAGCGAGGTATGACCGCTGGCTTTATTGGTTCTCAAGGAACCAAGTTTGTCAGTGAATTAGCCTCGCAGAGAACCAGTGCTGACAATCGACGCAACCAAAGAAACGATTACTGGCAGTCTGCTAGCATCGAACTGCCACAGATCAACCGTTTGAATACAGAGATCAGCCAAAGCCTTAATCAACTTTCTTCTATTCGAAATCGAGTGGATTCTCAATCGATTCCTCTGTCTGAGGCTTTGGGTTACTACACCCAACTTAATGCAAAGCTGCTGAGTGTATCGGCGTTAATTGCTGAGCTTAGCTCTGATGCTGCCATCACCACTGAAACCATCGCTTACTACAACTTTTTACAAGGTAAAGAGCGAGCGGGTATCGAGCGTGCTGTCCTAAATAATACCTTCTCTAAAAATGAATTTGGCCCAGGCATGTTGGTTAAATTCATCTCTTTGGTGACTGAGCAAAATACCTACTTCTCAAACTTTGAGGTATTGAGCAACCCAGCTAACGTTCGTTTCTTTGAACAGCAATTGAATGATCGTTCGGTGGCAGAAGTAGAAAAGCTTCGTGGTTTGGCTGAATCTAAGATGAGCGGTTTTGATGTTGATCCTGTGTACTGGTTCTCGCAATCTACCGCGCGTATTGTTCAGCTGAAGAAAACAGAAAACCACCTAGCACAATCACTTATCGCACTGACAGAGACTAAAATGTCAGAGGCGCAGTCTGCGATGATGATGAGTATTGGTCTGTTTGCTTTGATAACCTTGTTCGCGACCTTCGTGAGCTATAAGGCGATCAGCGACCTGACGATGAGAGTAAAAGATCTTACAGTGATGTTGTCTAAGGTTCGTAATGACAACGACTTAACAGTTCGCGCTAAGTTCGTTGGCAACAGTGAGCTTGGACTGATCTCGTCGGCACTGAACGAAACCTTAGAGAAGTTTTCAAAAGTTATCGACAACTTATCTCAGTCGAGTCTGACTTTGGCTTCAGCCGCAGAAGAAACCTCGCAAACTTGTCACTACAACTCGAACACGCTAGTGCAACAACAAGACCAAATTGGCTTGGTTGCAACGGCGACAGAAGAGCTATCGGCTACGGTAAATGAGGTGGCGGCTAAAACTCAGCAGACAGCAAGTTCCGCTAAACTGGTCGATGAGCAGTCTCAAGAAGGTTTGAGCACAGTCCAAGACTCTTACCACTCGATCGAGAAACTGGCATCTGAAATTAATGATCTAGCTGAAAAGATCACGCACCTACACGAAAGCAGCAACAACATTAACAGTGTGATTGATGTGATTAAGTCGGTAGCAGAACAAACCAACTTACTTGCGTTGAACGCGGCAATTGAAGCGGCTCGTGCGGGTGAGCAAGGCCGTGGTTTCGCCGTCGTCGCCGATGAAGTTCGCACGCTAGCACAGCGTACTCAGCAATCGACAGCTGAAATTGAAGGTTTCATCAGCTCGCTACAGTCTGATGTGCAAACCGCGTTTAATGTGATTGATAACAGCCAGAAGATGTCGTCTAAAGCGGTTGAGGATTCAAAAGAGGTGGAGCACACCTTACAAGGAATCTCAGCATCGGTAAGCGAGATCTTTAGCATGACTGAGCAGATCGCAACCGCAACCGAAGAGCAAGCGGTAGTGACTCAAGACATCGCGAAAAACGTGATGGCAGTAGAGCAGAAGTCGACAGAATCTACGACAGGTGCAACACAAATTGCAGCGACAGCCAAAGAACAAGCTCAGCTAGCAGCTTCATTGAAAGATATTGCGAGTACGTTTAAGAGCTAACTAGCAAACACTCCAATAAGAAGTAAAAAGCCCGTTAGTCTCTACTTTTAATAGCAGGACTAACGGGCTTTTTGTATCTGCTGTATTTTGGATGCGAGGTTTAATCTTCGCTCACGAACACATACATATCACCACGACAGCGGTTGATGCTGTATTCAATCGGCACGCCTTTCTTATCGTAAGCGGTTTGTTCGATGAGCAGTACAGGTACAGTTTCGTCGATGTTAAGCTTTTCTAGAAACTCTTCAGTTGGCATTTTTGCAGACACACGACTTTGCGTTTTGGTTGGTGATATGTCTTGGCTGCGGAAGTAGTCGTAAAGCGACAATTGAATTTCGTCTGGATCGTGGATCAGGTGAGCAGGGACGTAAGACTCTTCGATAGAGACAGCTTGTTCGTCGATGTAACGAACACGCTTCAACAAAAATACTTGATCGTTCTCGGCGATTTTGAGCATCTTGGCAATTTCTGAAGAGCAAAGAACAACGTCTTTCTTTATCCACAATGTGTCGGGTTTTTTGCCTTTTAAAACCACTTGTTGAGAGAAGCCTGTCGCTTCTTTACTTGAGTATTCAACAGTCTCGCTGATCATAGTACCCAAACCACGAGAACGAACTATCACGCCTTCTTTATCTAAAATATCCAATGCTTTGCGAACCGTAATTCGAGAGACACCAAGCTTGTCGCTGAATTCACGTTCCGTTGGGATAAAGTCACCGCCCTTCAACATTTGTTGCTCGGTCGCGAGCTTTACTGAATCGGCAATCTTCAGATACAAAGGTGATTTATCTTTCTGTTCGATTCGCTCTTGAATCAAGGTAAGCAGTGGTTGATAAGCGCTCATAAAGGTCTGTTTTAGCTTTTATATTTAACCGAAGTATACCCGAAGTCTGAGTCCACACTTAAGAGAAATGTGAAATCTGAGGGCGAAACAAAGATTCCACCACTCAGAGAGTCATTGAGTTAGCTTGAACGTTCAAACTGATAATTGGAGGCTTCCCCATTGTCGCTGCACGGTTCTGTAGAAATGGGTTTGACACGGAAGGTCAGTATCGTAGCCATGCTCACCAATACTGCACAGATCAAATAGGCGATCGAGTAACTGCCGTACCAATCCACCGATATTGCCGCAAGGATAGGGCCGATAAAGCCGCCAATCCCCCAAGCGGTATAAAGCACACCGTAGTTGGCACCAAAGTTTTTCAAGCCGTATAAGTCCGCCATAATTGAAGGGAATACCGCTAATAAAGTGCCGTACCCAATGCCCGCTAACGCAGCGCCAACCATTAGTGCTGAGCTAGAAACAAACTGGCTGAACAGCAGCATATTGATGGTTTGCAGGCTCAGTGCGATCGCTAACGTTTTTAATGCGCCAATCTTATCGCTCAATAACCCAGAGACTAATCGACCTGCTGAGTTGAATATCGATAAGGTCACAATCAAATAAGCGCCTTCTAAGATATTGGCTTGCTCAGCAGCAATCGAGGTGATGTTGGCGATGATCATCAAGCCAGCGGCAGCACCGAAGGCATAAGTGAACCACAACAGGTAGAACTGCTTGGTGGCGAGCATCTCTTTCCATATGTAATTTCGAGCGGAAGGCGGTGTAGGCTTTGAGGGATCAGGTTTTTCTGAATTGGCTTTCGGCTCATACCCTGCTGGAGGGTTCTTGATCGAATAAGCCAGTGGGAAAGCAATGACGATGAGCCCAGTCCCAAGTATGCGAAGGCTTTGTTCCAATCCAACGACGGATATTAGGTAGCTAGTAAGCGGAGCCAAGTAGATAGCCGCAAGGCCAAATGCCGTGGCGAGTAACCCATTGACCATGCCTTTTTGAGAAGAGTGAAACCACTTCATTGCGGTTGGATTCAAACACGCATAAGCGAATCCAATACCGGCACCAGTGACTAGACCAAAGCTCACATTAAGGTTCCAAGGCGTTAGGGAGAGGCTCGCCAAGATCATTCCCGCGCCAGCCATCAAAGAACCCACCATTAATACTTTTTGTGGGCCGATTTTATCTTGAATACGACCAGCAATGAGTAGCGCCAATGATAGGGTGATTATAGTGATGGTGTAGGGCATCGAGGCTTGAGTGTTGTTCCAACCGAGTTCTAGTAGCGAGTTCTTAAAAACGCTCCAGGTATAGAGCACGCCGATACAAAGGTTGATCCCACAGCTCGCAAGCAGAATCCTCGTCGCTTTGTTATTTGCATTAGAAGAACGGTTCATAACAGAAGAATGATTCATATTAGAAAGGCCAAAAAAGCTAGGTAAAAGAAAGACAGGCATAACAAAAAGGCCCAGTAATACTGAGCCTTGTGTCTACATGACTTAACAGGAATTAGTATTGGTTAAGGTAGTGAGTTATCTCGTCAACGCTTGGCGCGCAGTCGCCACCCACATGACTCACCACATAAGACGCAACCGCATTGCCAAGTAAGATCGCGTCAGGCAGTTCCCAGCCAGAAGCCAAGCCCGCTAACACGCCACCCGCATGGGTATCACCTGCGCCAATAGTATCAACCACGGTCGCTTTAAATGGCGCAACGTTCCCGTAGCCATCTTGAGTAGCGAACAGAGCACCATCACTGTCGATACGCAGAATCAGTGGGCAGCCATACTGGTTATGCCATTGTTCTACAAACGCGTTTATCTCTTGCATACCGAGCACTTCGGCTTCTTGGCGATTTAAAGATATGGTCGGTTTCAGCTTGATTAGGCGATCAAATAATGGCTTTGGAATGTCTCCAATACGAGGACCGAAATCGATGAATAGTTCAATACCGCTTGGCAGTGTTTCAAGCCAAGTAACGATTTGTTCTCCACAAGCTGAAGACAACTGGTATCCAGAGAGGTAGATGATCGCATTGTCTTGAAGCTTGAGTTGTTCAAGCGCTTGTTGATTCCAGTTGTTCTCAACGCCACTGACGGACAGGAAAGTACGTTCGCCATCGGGTTCAACGAGCGCTAAGCACCAACCATTGTCGCCACTTGGATCTTGCAGGCTACTAGTTAGGCCTTTCTCTGCCATCGCGGCAGTGATGATGCCCGCCCATTTACCTTGGCCAATTGGTAGAGCATTAATAGATTCAACGCCGAGCTTTTTTAAAGCAATCGCGATGTTGAGAGCGCAACCACCAACGTGAATGCCTTTCTCTGTGAGCTCGACATCAGTGCCACGTTTCGGTAGGGCAGGTGTTTCTGTCACAATATCGACCACAGCCGCGCCAATCAGGCACAACTGTCGTTTGTTTTGTAGAGTTGGAATCAGTGTAACCAAAGCACTATGAGGCATACCCTTGCTCCTTAATCTCTCTTAAGCGTACGAAGGTTTCAGCGTAACCCGCGAAGTCGAGTTGGTTTTCGTCATCGAGCTGTTTTTTCAGTTCGACATCGATAGCTTGAATACCATTCAATGCACCACAAATTGCGGTAGCCATTGCGCCTATCGTATCGGTATCACCACCTAAGTTTGCACATAAAATGGCACAACGATTTGGATCGGTTTGAGCCAGTTCGACCATGGCGATTGCTGCTGGTACAGACTCAATTGTGCTCACACCAGTGCCAACAAGGTTATAGATCTTTTCCATACGCTCTTCAACGCCGCTGTTTTCTGAAGCAACCATCAGAGCCAATTCAATGCGTGCTCCCATCGAAGCGCTGAAGGTGGTGATGTTCTTAGTTTGAGCTGCAACCGCAATCGCGGGTAGTTGATCTTTGATTGCGTTCCAGCTGTGACCTTCAATCGCTTTAGATATCGACCATGCAATAGCTACAGCACCAGAAATCGCTACGTCTGATTTATGGGTTGGGCTTGAAGCTAGTGCGACTTGGTCGATGAAGGTGTCTAGGCTGGTGGTTGGTACTAGGCAGCCCATTGGAGACACGCGCATTGCCGCACCATTGGTCACGCCGTTGTTTTCTAGTTCATCAATTGATGTCCCTTCCTTGATAGCGCGCATCGCGGCTTTTGAACTCGGGCCAAAAATGTTCTTATTGAATGCATCAAAACCTTCAGCCCAACTTAATACGTTACGAGCAATAATCTCTGGTGAGATTTCGCCATCGCATTCAATGATAGCGTCTGCAAGAGCCAATGCCATTGAGGTGTCATCTGTGAACTGGCAAGCATCGAAATAACAAGCGGCGTTGTTTTCAGATGGCCCCGGTAGGAAAGAGTCAATCCAACCAAAGTGTGCTTTTACTCGGCTTCTTGGCCAAAGCTCTGATGGCATTCCCATCGAATCACCCAATGCTTGACCATAAAATGTGCCTAAAATTCTGTCTTGTTTTGAAATGTTCATCTTACTTCACCAAAAATAGGTTATCTAAAAGCTGCTCAGTCAGAAGCTAGGAGAGAGACTGAGCAGGTATAAAGTTACGCTTGAGCTTTTTCTACTTGAGTCTGCTCTGATGGGTTTCCATCTGATTTGTTGTCGATTTTGATCTCTTTGATCTCGCCGTTTGGCTCACGGAAGAAGTACATAAAGATAACGAGGATGATGGCGATCATGATGGCGCCGAAGCCCCACATACCACCCCAGTCAAACGTTAGTCCGTTTTGTGGTTCGTCATAAGCGAACATCTTCTCCATCAACACGCCACCTAAGCGGTAACCCAGCAAGCTACCAATACCTTGGCAACCTAGTGTGATAAGGCCTTGCGCGGCGGTACGCATGTGAGCAGGTGCTTTTTTGTCGACATAGATGTAGGCGGTAACGAAGTAGAAGTCGTAGCTCACACCGTGCAATAGGATGCCTGCGAACAGCAGTGAGTAGAGGTACCAAGTGTCTGCGCTACCGTAAACGAAGAATCCGTAACGAACTGCGGCAGTAAATAGACCAAGAAGTAATACCTTCTTAATACCAAATCGTTTTGTGAAGAATGGTAGTGCCAGCATAAAGAAGATTTCAGAGAACTGACCCAGCGTCATCCAACCTGTTGCATTACTCATTCCGACTTCAGTTAAGTAGCCGTTAGCGAAGATGTAGTAGAACGCTAGAGGCATGCTGAACATGAAAGAACAAACGAAGAATGCTAGGAAGTTTTTGTCTTTTAGCAGCACGATAGCGTCTAGGCCAAGCATCACTTTAAGGCTGAGTTTTCCGGTACTTTTCGGTGGTGTATCTGGCAATGTTAGCGCGAAGATACCCAGAGCCAAAGATGCTAAAGCGGTCAGAATAAGTGGGATATTGCTTGATGAAATATCACCATAGCCTAACCAACCTGGTAGGAAGCCGATAGCGATACCTGATGCAATCCAACCGATCGTACCCATTACACGAATGCGCGGGAAGTCACGTTCTACGTCTTCTACGTTAGAGAAAGCAATGCTGTTGGTCAGTGCAATCGTCGGCATGTAGGTTAACGAGTAAAGCAAAAGGATTGGGAAGAAGGTGGCGAACTCGGTTTGCTGAGCCGCTAAGTACATCAAACCTGCACCTGCTATCAACATTACAGAAAGTACTTTCTGTGCAGCGAAGAATCGGTCGGTGATTGATCCAACTAAGATCGGTGAAATGATCGCGGCGATCGCGGTACATGCGTAAGACCATGCGATCTCAGTTGGTGTGAATCCATTGGTATTGAGTATTTGCCATAGGGGAACAAACCATGCTCCCCAGATAAACCATTCAATGAACATCATTGAAGACAGTTTGAAGTTATTCGATTTCATTATTATGTCCTTTAGTACTGTAGGGTACGCAAATGATGGTATTTCAAATGATAATACCAATACAATACCATTAGGGTTGTTTTGTGATCTAATTATCAGATGTATCAGCAATCGATCTACTTTATATGATCATAGATCATGCTGTTTTGAGCAGGGCTGGAGTTTGAAATACTGAGAGAGGGTTTATCTAAATGATTGTTTCTAATTACTTTGTCTGAAGGCTTAGTTAATTGGATTTGGCGATGAAGGCAGAGTTTGTAGATAAGAATATTAGGCATAAAAAAAGAGCAGCCAAAGCTGCTCTTCTTGGTATCTTTTTAGGTCTATGACCGAGTGATGATCTACCCCATAAACCAAGACACGAAAATCAAAGCGCCAAAACCGAATGTTGCCATCAGTGCCGTGTCGCCACCGGCTGCGGTATAGCTGCCTTCGGTTTGTAGGTGAGGGAAGTCAGGTCTACGAACCTTAACCACCATTGCGAGTGGGCCCCAGATAGCTAGGAACACTAGCACCATGCCTGCATAGTCCAGCATGCTTACAAATTGGCTAGCGAATAGCTCTGCTAATACCAAAGGTAAGATGAAGGTCAGCGCATAAGCCAACGCTTTGTTGTTGGTCACCGCGTCTTTGTTTTGGTCGTAAAGCGCCATCGATACGCCGAGGAAAGAAGTCACCAAGGCTAAAGCAGAGAACAGCGCAATCACCACTTTCAACCAAGCAGATTGGCCGCTGAACGCAGAAATCAACTCAGAGATATTGTGGAACTGGCTGATCGCGTCTGTGCCAAGGTTGCCGATAATCGCGAATAACCAAGTTAGGTAGCAAATTAATGGAATCACTGAGCCTAGCAGAATCATATTGCGGATCTGCTTTTGAGTTGCTTCACGGTTGTAGATAACCAGTGACGGGATCACCACCATCGAGGCAAAGCTAGTAAAGATAACTGCGCTGTATTGCACCACGTCGTTGGCCGTGTATTGGCTGGTTTGAGTTAGGTAATCAAGGCGAATGTTGCTAAACAAGGATGCGATAACGATAAACAGCATCACGACCATCAAGATGAATAGCCCGCGATTCAGTTTGTCGATATAAGACTTGCCTGAGACGACGATAGCGCCCATCAATAGGCTGAAAATGGTATACGCAACGGATGCCGATACATCGATACCAACGTCGAGTAGTAGCTTATGAATGATGTCACCGACACCCAAGATATAAGCGATCAACATGCATACTAGCAGCAGGTAAAAGAGTGCATTGATAAAGTGTTTACCTTTGCTGCCAAGCGTTAAGTAAGTAACACTGCTCATGCCACTGTTGTCTTTAGTTTTAGTGCACGCCTCTGCTAGCAGAAGGGCAGAGTAGGTGGTGCCAATAAAGATAAGTAGCATCAGCACTGAGCTGATCATGAAGCCAAATTGAGCCAACACCATTGGGATAGCTAACATGCCAGCCCCTAATGCAGTTCCCGAAAGGATTAGGGAACTGCCGAATAATTTCATATTCAAGAAAAACAACCTCAAGCGATCCAATTAATTTTTGTTTGGATTGTAAATAATTGTTTCCAAGACTAACAAAATACTCAGTAAAGTTAGGGGTTAATTTCTAATAAATTTTGAATTTTTCTAAAAAATTTAAGCAGGAATTTATGGTGGATATGAGTGGTTAATTTAAATATTCACTCGGTGACTTTATTTATCGTTTTGATAACTTTTGTAAATTGATGGTCGCTCAATAATTTTGGGTTCTGCGGTCGATTAAGTGGTGATTTAACTTGAACTAAGTGGGGCCAACCTTGCTTGTTTCATGAATCCTTGCTTGCCCCTAGCTAGTAAACCTCAACTCATTTGATGAGTCGAAGTTCTTTTACTTTTTCTTGAATCAGGTTTTGAACCAGCTGGGTAAGAAACTGGATACGTGGATGACTGGCGTCGCGTTTTAATGTCACCATATCGACGTTAAAATCTGGGATTTCAATGGGTGGATCGCATAGTACTAAATCATCATCTATCAATTCAGAACGGCCTACCATCTCTGCCATCACGGCTAATACATTTCTTCCCGAAAGCATTCTTCGAATGGTCAAGAAACGTGTTGTACCAAGCACCACATTACGTTTTACACCGATATTTTCTAGCGTGATATCGACTTGGCTCGTCAGTTCTTGGTTAGCCGTAATTATCATTTGCGGTGTCTTTAAATAGGTATCGAGTGGTATCGGGAGTGTGGTCTTCAACACCTTGTTATCAAAGGTGCATAGGTGCTTTTCTCGGTAAAGAAAGGTGGTATCCAAATGGCTTGGTAACTCCTGAAAAACGCCAATACAGAGGTCCGTGTTTTGGTCTTCGAGTAATGTCACGCAGTTCGCACTATCGACCGGCTTGAGCAGGACTTTACTGAGCGGGGAGAGTTGCTGAAGAGTGTCGAAAATCTCTGGACCAAAAATCTGCTCTGCGTAATCACTGACACCAATGGTGAACTGTCCTGAGTAACTCTCTGGCTCAAATTGTTCTGCCGGTAAAATATCTTGCGTGAAAATCGACAAAATCGTCTGAACCTTAGGGGCTATCTCATGGGCTCTCACCGTCGGTTGCATCTTATTGCCTTGCCTTTCAAATAGAGGATCCCCCAATAATTCCCGAAGTCGTTTTAGGTTGTAACTGGTGGCAGGCTGTCCCAAGTGCAGCTCTTTTGAAGCTGCCGATACACTTTTTAAGCGAAAAAGCGCGTCAAAAGTGAGCAGTAGGTTGAGGTCGATTCCACGCCAATTAAGATCTTTCACAGCAATATTCTCATTTGGTAGAGATAACACTAAAGAATATAGGTTATCAAAATGGCTGATGACTTGAATTGATTTGTTCAATTTCATCGATGTGCTACAGGGAAATATACTCGACTCAATTAATAATTCCTAGCTAACAGAAAAGATAAATGCATGTTGAGCGAGACATTGAAAAGCTTCTTAAAACAACTGGGCGCATTGTCAATTAGGCGCTTCTCAACAAACAGTGAACACGTTCAGTGTCAGGATGTATTCGTTTGTCGTGAAGGGACGAGTCATGATAGTCATCGTTATATTGAAAGTGCAATTACCAATGGTGCGGTTGCCATCATTGCAACAAAACCTATATCGGCATCGGTACCAGTATTCGTAACGGGAAGCTATTACCAAAGCTTGCTGCTCATTAAGGCTTTTTATCAGTATCCGCATAAGAAAATTCGCCATATTGGTATTACGGGCACAAACGGAAAAACGACTGTAGCTCATGGCTTGAATCAGGTTCTAAAGACCAATCGACAGAGCGCTTATATTGGAACACTGGGTGTTGAATATGCGGGTAACAAACAAGAATTGAGTAATACCACGCCAGACAGCGTGACATTGTTGAACTTATTCAAAGATATGGCGGATGCGCAGGTCACTGATAATGTTATGGAGCTGAGCAGCCATGCGTTGGTGCAAGATAGAGCAGGGTTTGTGCCGCTGTCTGTTGGAGTGATCACCAATATTGGCCGCGACCACCTTGATTATCATAAAACACTGGATGGTTATGTTCAGGCTAAGCTGCAGATCCTAGATCGCATTCAACCCACTGGCACCGCTGTGATTAACCTTGATGATCCCCACGCCAATGTCGCGATAGAGCGAGCAAGCAGTCGAGTGAATGTCCTAACGTTCTCAATGAATAATTCAGATGCGGATCTTTATGTCGAAGATTTGAACGTTGAGCCATTTGGCGCCACCTTCAGTCTCAATAATCAAGGCAACAAAGAGCGCGTTTTCAGCCAACTGCCTTTTCTGTTTAACGTTGAAAATACCTTAGCAATGGCAGCAACATTGTTGGCACTGAATTGGTCGCTAGCTGATATCGCGAATGCCTTGAATAGCGTTGTTGCGCCGGATGGACGTTCAAAATATCTGTCGCTTGATAATGGCGCATTGGCTTTAGTTGATTACGCACATAACTTTGATGGTCTATCGGCTCTCTATCAAGGCATCCAATCCCAGTCGGCTAAGCGAGTGATTACTGTCGTTGGTGTGACTGGCGACCGGATACGAGATGCTGCTGATATTGGCAAACTATGCGCTACCCATTCTGATGTTGTTATTTTTACTTCCGATAATCCGTTGGGTGAGATGCAAGAGGATATTTTTCGTGCGTTAACTTCGCAAGTTAGCCCCACGCTTTGCTATGAGATTAGCGACCGCTATGAAGCCATTCAATTAGCCAAACAACTGAGTCGCGGCGGTGACCTTATCTTAGTGTGTGGTAAAGGCTCAGAAACGCACCAGTACATCACGACGAATCAAGTTGGTCGCCAACGCTATATTGGCGATGTTGCCGCACTGACTTTGGAGGAAGTGTTATGAGTCAGATTTCTATATTGAAGCTCAGTGTCTCCTCGTCATTAGCTGCGGTAGCAAAGGTTAAAAAGAAACTAAAAGAAAGGCTTCTGAAAGAAAAGCTTCGCTGGGCGAGAGCGTTGACTTACTTATTGTTAGCGGGAATGAGTGCTCCAAGCTTCGCTGTGGTAACCCCGAACCCGCCTGAGTTGGCGGCCAAAGGTTATGTTTTGATGGATTTCCAATCGGGGAGCATCATTGCAGAGCAAAACTCACGTGCCATTTTAGCCCCTGCCAGTTTGACCAAATTAATGACGGCTTACGTCGTTGGACAAGAGATCAAAGCCGGTCGATTGACATGGCAGGATAAAGTCTCGGTCAGTGAAAACGCGTGGTCGGCAAAGTTCTCAGAGTCATCCAAGATGTTTATTCAGCCTGGGGACGAGATTTCAGTTTCAAATCTTATGAAAGGGGTGATCGTTCAATCGGGTAACGATGCTTCTGTCGCACTGGCAGAGCACATCGCGGGGAGTGAACAAGCCTTTGTTAGCCTAATGAATGGTTGGGCGAAGTCACTTGGGTTGCAAGATACTAACTTTGTGAATGCGCATGGTTTAGATGGCGAAGGAATCCAAACCTCTCCGTTGGATATGGCGATTTTGATGAAGTCGATTATTCGAGATGTACCTGACGTTTATGCTTTATATCAAGAGCGTCGGTTTACTTGGAATAAGATCACTCAATACAACCGAAACAAGCTGCTTTGGGACAAGTCAATTAATGTCGATGGCGGCAAAACGGGCTATACCGAAAATGCGGGTTACAGCTTAGTCAGCTCGGCGACGGAAGGGAGGATGCGCTTGATATCGGTCGTTATGGGCACCACTAGCCCACAAGCGCGAACCTCTGCCTCAAAGAATCTATTGAGTTATGGGTTTCGTTTTTACGACACCAAACAAGTGATGAAAGAGGATCGAATAGAGTCTCAGGTGCGAGTTTGGAAGGGGAATACAGAACAAGTCGGTGCCAAGATCGCCGAAGATGCGTACCTGACCATGCCAAGAGGGTTAGTCGATTCGCTGCAAAAATCGGTGGTCATGACTGAACCGCTGCTCGCACCTATTAAGCAAGGGGATGAAGTGGGACAAGTTGTTTGGAAGAGTAACGGTAATACGGTGGCAAGTTTCGCTTTAGTGGCAGAGCAATCTGTAGAACAAGGATCTTGGGTGGTACGACTTTGGGACAGCATTCAACTTTGGTTACGTGGTCTATTCTCTGACTTAGTAGGTCGGATTGAGGTAAGCGAATGAGTACTAGAACGGACATTACTCCAATGTGGCGCAATAGAGATTATATTCGCTTACTGTCTGCTCAAATCATATCGTTAGTCGGCACAGGAATGAGCTCCATCTGCTTAGCTTTGCTCGCGTATGAGCTGTCGGGTGATGAAGCAGGGATGGTGCTGAGTATTGCATTTGCTTTGAAGATGTTGGCGTACATAGGACTCGCGCCAGTATTTGGTGCAATCGCACATAAGTTACCGAAACGAAGGACTTTGTTCGCGCTGGATTTGATTAGGGCGCTGTTGTTTGTCTGTTTACCGTTTGTCACCGAAGTGTGGGAAGTCTATGTGTTGATGTTTCTCATCAATGCGTGTTCTGCGGGTTTTACTCCCTTGTTTCAATCAACGCTACCTTTGGTCTTGGTGGATAAAACGCAGTACGCGAAAGCATTGTCGTTCAGCCGAATGGCTTATGATCTCGAACAGATCTTTAGCCCAATGCTAACGGCTCTATTGTTGAGCTTAATTGGTTTTAGACAGTTATTCATGCTCGATGCGGCCACTTTTCTGCTGTCTGGTGTGTTGATCTTACTGTGTACATTACCAAATTTGAAACGAGTGACAGAATCAGCGCATAAAACGAAAAAGACCAGCGCGGTGCAAGCACTGCGTAATTACTTGAATAAACCTAAGTTGAGAGCTCTGTGGTTTGCGTATCTTGCCGCGGCCAGTGCTTCTGCGATGGTGCTAGTGAATACGGTTATCTACGTACACGAAGTGCTGCATGGTGACGAAACGCAAACCGCATTAGCAATGATGGTCGTTGGTTTGGGTTCCATGCTTATGGCACTGCGGTTACCCAAGTGGTTAGAGAGTCACTCGCCGCAACATTTTCATTGGATAGGATTGCTGACGATTTGCGCCTCTTTTGCCGTTGGCAGTTTCACACCCGGTTGGGTTGGCTTTGGCGTCATGTGTTTAGCCATGGGCGTTGGAATGTCTTGTATTCAAACTTCCGCAGGCCTATTGATCACCCAAGTATGTGAGGGAGAAGATACCGCCCCGTATTTTGCTGCTCACTTCTCTTTAACGCATTTCTGGTGGTTTTTTACTTACTTGATTGCGGGGATAAGCGTGAAGCTGTTTGGTATGAGTGCCGGCTATTTAATTATGGGAGCTCTTTGTGTCATTAGCGGCTTAATGTACGCCTCAATTAAAGAGACGTTCAGCGAGAATGATGGCTAGTCATAAAAGGAAAAGCTTATCGCTAAAAGACATGCCAAAGAGCGTTACCAGTTTGAAGCTAAACAAGATGAGAAAAATGCTTAATTGAGTGTTGACCTGACTACAACTTCATAGTTTATCTTATAGATAGAAATGAGGGAGAAGTGCATGTATCGCATATCTGAATTAGCGGAGCTCGTTGGCTTGAGCCGTTCAACGCTTTTGTACTATGGAAAGTTGGGTTTGATAGAAGCTCAACGCACCAGTAATGGTTATCGAAGTTATTCCGAACGCGACTTGCAGCGTGTGAAGTTGTTGCAGCAGTTACAAGCGGGTGGCCTGACGTTGAAAGAGTGTCAGGCCTGTTTGGATGCCAAGGTTGACCGCTCTTTGTTGCAAAACCGACTCGAACAATTAGACGAAGAGATCGCTCAGAAACAGCGTTCGAGAGATCTTTTATCGGCTCTGTTAGGCGAGAGTGGTTTGCAAGATTGGCATGAGTCGATGGACAAAGTGGCGCCTGATGCGCATCTCGACTGGCTAATTAAGCAAGGCTTTGATGAGAAGCAAGCACTGCGACTGAAATGGCTTTCAAAAGACATGAACGATCATGACCAGTACATGGCGGATTTTGAGGTGATCTTTGAGGGTTTACAGCGTTTAGGGCCAGGAACAGCGGAAGATACTTTGGCGGCACTGGCACACGTTCCAGTTTATCCCAAACGTGTGCTTGAGATCGGTTGCGGTAAAGGTATTGCCACCTATGTGTTAGCGAAAGCCATAGTAGAACATCAAGCGGATGTGCAAATAACGGCGGTAGATAATGATCAGCCGAGTTTAGATATTCTGACTCAGCAAGCACAGGCTCTTGGCTTAGAAAGCAACGTCAAAACCGTATGCGCGAGCATGATGGATCTACCGTTTGAAGCTAAGTCGTTTGACCTAATTTGGTCGGAAGGCAGCGCTTACATCATGGGTGTTGAAAAGGCGCTAAAGCAGTGGCGAAATTTACTCAGTGATGAGGGCATATTGGTCGTCAATGATTTGGTGTGGAATACCGAACAACCTAACGAATCGAGCAAAGCGTTCTGGCAAAAAGAGTACCCAGACATGACGACGGTTTCAGAACGAATTAAACAGGCACAAGCTGCGGGTTATGAAGTTTTGGATCACTTTGCAATGAGCGATGCTGGTTGGCTTGCGTATTACCAGCCCTTTCAAAAGCGAGTAGAAGCGCTTAAAGCAACGATGCCGAACTCAAAAGCGCTGGTAGATTGCGACAATGAAGTTAAACAATTTTTCGATAGCAGCACACAAAAGAGCGGATTGGATCAACAGCCTTCTAAAGTTTCTAATCAACGTGACTTTGATTATCAGTTCTTTGTGCTCAAGAAATTAAAGTAAGTGAGTAACACCATGAAATTTAGACAATATAATTCAAACGAAATCGAAACAATCACTCAAGTTTTCACTCAGACCTTTACGGATTCAGAAGGCGAGAACGAAGGTAAAACCGTGGGTAAGCTTGCCAACGATCTTTTAACGACAACAGCTCCGACAGAGCTACTTTGCTTTGTCGCTGAAGATGATTCTAGTGAGTCGGATGCGGATAGCACTATTGTAGGCGCGATTATCTTTACGCCGCTTTCATTTGACGATGAAACCAAGGCATATTTGCTTTCACCAGTGGCGGTGAGCACTCAGATGCAAAAGCGCGGTATTGGCCAGAAACTGATTAACTTTGGTTTGCAGGTTCTGACTGAACAAGGTGTTGAGCTTGCAGTGACGTACGGTGATCCTGACTACTATTCAAAAGTGGGCTTTGGACGAATTACCGTTGAGCAGGTCCCTGCGCCCTTTGAATTGAGTTTCCCTCACGGTTGGTTAGCTCAATCGTTGACTGGTGGTGACATCAAAGTAACAAGTGGAAAGTCGAGCTGTGTTGAAGCTTTGGCTCATGCCGAATATTGGTAACCGCTTTAATAAAAATTGAGAAATCAAGAAAGCCCATCAGGTGTTGCCTGTTGGGCTTTCTTGTTATGAACAAAAGATATTCGAAAGGTTCTAATTTGATTTTTGAATGAGTGTTCAAAATAATACTTGAACGATCGTTCTTATTTGATCTATATTGTTTTCACACCAACGGAGAACATTCATTAATTGCTCCGCGACTGAATAACTTTAGAACTGTAAATTGATAGGGATAGAGCCATGAGCAACTTCAAAATTCACTCAGTAGAATCCGCGCCAGAGCAAAGCCAACCTATTCTTGAAGGCGCTAAAAAGCAGATGGGCAGAGTGCCGGGCTTGTTTGGTGTGTTGGCTGAATCTCCAAACACACTTAAGGCTTACACCCAGCTTCATCAGGCGTTTAGTGACTCATCTTTCGATGCTGAAGAGCTAACGGTTGTTTGGCAAACCATCAACGTTGAACACGAATGTCACTACTGTGTTCCTGCACACACAGGTATCGCACATACAATGAAGGTTGATCCTGCAATCACCGAAGCACTGCGTAATCGCACCGCAATGCCAACAGAAAAGCTGCAAGCACTGCATGATTTTACACTGAGCATGGTACGCAACCGCGGCAATGTGCCTGAAAGTGAAATGGCAGCATTTTTCGAAGCGGGCTACGGTCAGCAACAAGTGCTAGAAGTGATTCTTGGCCTGTCTCAGAAAGTGATCAGTAACTACGTAAACCACGTTGCTAAAACGCCTGTAGACAAAGTATTTGAACAGTTCGCTTGGCAAGGTTAATCGCATTTAACTAACCATCGTATTTAAGCAACCCAAGATATGTTAATGATGAAAGCCCCACTCAGTTGAATGGGGCTTTGTTGTTTGGATTGGGTTACGTTTTCTTATTGCTTACCTATCTTCACTAAATGCTACTTTAAGTCGCACCAAAGCGTCTGCTAATACTTCTGCAGGACACCCTAGATTCAATCGAATAAACCCTGAGCCTTCCTCGCCAAAGGCATACCCCATACTCGGTACAATTCCGGCTGCAATGAGTTTTTGCTCAAGCTCAGTATCACTTAGTTTCATTGCACGGCAATCAAGCCATGCAAGGTAAGTCGCTTCGGGTTTTGTGAAACGAATATGAGGCAACTCTGTTTTTAGGAATCCGTTCAGCGTTTCTATGTTGTCTTGCAGATATTGCTTTAAGTCCTCTAACCAAGTTTCACACTCTTGATAAGCAGTGGTTGCCGCTGACATTGATAGGTTGTTGAAGCAATCCATGCCATGAGCATCCAAACGGCGAACAAACTGCTCCTTCAATTCTGCATTGGGGATGATGAAGTTAGAGATTCTCAATGATGACAAGCCAAAAGTCTTACTGGCCGCAGTCGCCACAATAAGCTTGTTGGTTAGCGGACTTGGTAGTTTCAATGTTGAATGAAATGTATTCGGTGCGAGTGCTAGGTCACTCCAAATTTCATCACTGATTAGCCACACATCGTATTTTTGGCAAAGCTTGGCAACTTGCATTATTTCTTGCTCGCTCCATGCTCTGCCTGTTGGGTTGTGTGGGTTGCAGAAAATCAACGCTTTGGCACCACTCGCAAAGCAGTCTTCCAAATGTGCGAAATCAAGCTGGTAATGACCTTCTGATTCAATCAATGGGTTGTTCAACACCTTACGATCATTTAGTTCGATGATCTTACGGAATGAACCGTAGCCCGGACTTTGAATAACTATTTGATCATTCACTTGCGTGAGCATTTGCAACGCCATAGCAATACCGGGCAAAACGCCATGCACCGTTGTAATCCAATCCCGTTTGATTTCTGTTTGATGTTGGTTTTTAAACCAATCGATCGCGGCTTGGTAGTAGTCATCTTGACGTTCTGAGTAACCAAAAATACCATGCGAAATATCTTGAGCTAACCGTTCTAATACTTGTTGAGGTGCTTGAAAATCATAGTCAGACACCCACATAGGTAGCAAGTCGGTGCCTTCTAAGCCAAGCTTCTGCTCCATAAAGTCCCACTTTACCGATCCTGTGTTTCGGCGGTTAATCGTATTGTCGAAAGAATTCATAGGATGTGAGCCTTACTTAGTG
This sequence comes from Vibrio sp. 10N.261.46.A3, assembly GCF_041472995.1. Lineage (NCBI taxonomy): Bacteria > Pseudomonadati > Pseudomonadota > Gammaproteobacteria > Vibrionales > Vibrionaceae > Vibrio > Vibrio sp. 10N.261.46.A3. The sequence continues at coordinate 48,790 of NZ_JBFRRH010000107.1, forward strand.
CTGTGAGCTAGAGAAGTTTCTACGGAGTCTTCTGATTGTTCAGGCTTTGCACGTGCAATACCAAACCCAGTGAAGCCATAAATCAGAGCGAAAACGACACCGGTGTAACATTGGATTGCCCAAGGTAGGTAATCTAGCGTTGCAACACCTAGTGTACTCGCCATGTAAATACCTGCAGCAGTCCAAGGAACCAGTGGTTCGATGATTGTGCCTGCATCTTCGATGGTTCTAGATAGGTTTTTAGTGTCTAGCCCCATTTTACGGTAAGCGTTTTGGAATAATTCACCTGGAATAAGAAGGGCTAGTTTGCCGTCAGATGTTGTGAAAACGACTGTAATTGTCGCGATCACTGTTGATGCGATAAGTTGTCCTGTTGAGTGAATCATATGCAAGAAACGACCTAGTACCACATTTAATGCACCGGTTAGGCTTAGAACACCTGCAAAAGAGAACGCACAGAAAACCAGTAGGATGGTGCTCATCATTGAGAACAAACCACCACGGTTTAGCAGCTTGGACACATCAGGAATTAGTCCATCAATCGCTGTACCTTTCGCTTCAAACAGAGCGACATTGAAGCCATCGACATAAGCTTGGAAGCCTTGTTGTAGAGAGAAACCTTGTAGAACCATACCTAATACAATCGCAAGAGCAGAGGCACCTAACATCAGTGGTAGAACAGGCTTTTTGGTGAGTGCGCCCCACAGAATCATGACTGGTGGGATGATCAAAAGGATATTGAAGTTGTATAGGCTATCCAGTCCCGCAAGAATTTGAGTGACCTTTTCTGGTTCACCTACGTTCGCGATATCTGCACTTTGGCCAGCGAAGAAAAAGACAGCAGAAGCAATCACAAAACCAGGCAGCGTTGTGTAAAGCATGTGCTGAATATGTTCGTACAATGTGGTGCCTGCAACGACAGGCGCAAAGTTTGTTGAATCAGAAAGAGGAGAGATCTTGTCACCAAAGTATGCACCAGAGACAACAGCGCCGGCAGCTGCAGCCAGTGACACATCTAAACCCGCCGCAACGCCCATCAGTGCAACACCAACGGTACCCGCAGATCCCCAAGATGTACCAGTACATACAGAGACAACAGAAGTAACAAAAAAGGCAGCAATCAGTATGTATTCAGCACTGATGACTTTAAGTCCCCAGTAGACCATGTAAGGGATGGTGCCACTGATCATCCAGCTTGCGATAAGACCGCCCACCGAAACTAATATCAAGATAACAGGCATCGCTTTTGCGAGTTTCTCAACAATGGCGTTGATGATGTCATCCCAGTTGTAGCCCATCTTCCAAGCAATACATGCAGTGAAAGTCGCAGAAATGAGTAGCAGAACTTCAATGCGAAGTCCTAAAACACCGTATCCAATAGCAAGCAGCGCAAACATAACGACTATAGGTGCTAATGCTAATCCGAACGATGGGAGAGGCTTTGAGTTATTCATATTTGTTGTCCTCAGGTGAATGTAGGGTTTGTTCGGAATGGATAATAAGCGTGCTCTAAAATCGAAAGTGCGACTTCAATGCTGTTTTCATGTAAGCGGTTACATGAGGTGTGTGCATGAGATTCTGGTCACATTTTGTCTCATTTTAGTGCTTGATTGACTTAACCGTCTGCCTTTCAACCAGTGTCGCTTCGAATTTATGTTGCTTAGGAGGAGCGTATCCTGCGGCTTTAAGTTTTATGGCAAGGTTAGCCGCATAAGTCGACATCTCGTCGATAGGGTTGTGCATGGTGGTTAACCGAGGGTAAAGGTAGCGAGCGAGCAAAACATCATCAAAGCCGATGACTGAAATATCGTTGGGAACCGAGATGCCTTGATCTTGCAAGCTAGTCATTAAGCCTGCAGCCATTACATCATTGAAGGTGACTGCGGCTGTGACCTCTGGGCATTGGTTTACCAAGATGTCACCTGCCGCTTCACCACCTGATTCACTAAAGTTTTGGTTGATGATCCAGTTAGGTTGTATTTCGATATTGGCCGCTTTCATAGCTTCTTGGTAGCCTTGTAAACGGTCTGTTCTGTCTTGGATTGGAAGGTCGCTCGAGACATAGGCGATTTTCCGATGACCCATCTCGATGAGGTGCTGCACTGATATTTGAGATCCGAGTTTATTATCTACCCATACCGATCGATTCGATATTTGAGCAATCGTGCGGTTGAGTAAAACCATAGCAGGTAATTGAGCGGAGTAACGCAGCAATGTGGTGTCATCGAGCATCTTTGAATGAATGACCATTGCTTCACAACCTTGGCTGATAAGAAAGTCGAGGCCTTCTTTTTCTCGCTGAGCATTGTGTCCGCCACTTACCACGACCAATTGATAGCCATTGGTTCTAGCCACTTCCTCGACACTCTTCGCGACCAGCGCAAAAAATGGATCGGCAAGGTTGCCTGTCAGCAATCCAAGCGTATTGCTGCTTCTACTGGCCAAGGCTGTTGCGCGAGCATCTTTGTGGTAATTGAGCTCTTTTACTGCACGTTCTACGCGCTCTAGCGTGATAGGTTCAACGTAGCAGGTTCGGTTTAATACACGAGAAACCGTTGCTGTTGAAACCCCTGCAAGTGCTGCTACATCTTTTATTGTTGCCACGTTTAATTCTGCCAAGCATCGAAAGGCTGCGAGTGTAGCGAATCTCTAATGTTTAATATGTTAGTAAGGTCAAAGCTATTAACTCTGGACGAAAATATTAGTCGAATACTGGAAAGATCTAACGTACGTGTTTAGCGATTATCTTGGCTAGTGTCACAACCCCTTCTTTCCACTCTTTGGTCTCTTCAATGTTAGCGACAGTGAAGCGCAAGCAGTGTTTATATTGGTCGTTGGTGCCAAATACTGTTCCGGGTAAGATCCCGAGTTTATGTTTCAAACAATCTTGATAGACCGAATAGCTATCGACCGATTCAGGCAGTGTTATCCAGTTTAAAAAAGAGCCTTCCGGTTTTGATAGATGGTATTGCCCGACAAGGTGAGGGTAGCTATCTAGTGCTTGTATTAACAGGCTTTGGAATTGCTTTTGGTTGGTTTGGTAGAGCCGTTTCATTTTGGATAAGTGACTGCGATATTTACCGGTCGTGAGGAATTGCCCCACAGCGGATTGCATCAGGTTTGAGCTGCCCATGTTGTCGCATAAAAGGTACTTTTCGACCAAAGGTTGGTAGCGCCCCGACAGTAACCAACCGATTCGCAAGCGTGAGTCTAAGGTTTTAGACAATGAGTTGACGTAGATGACTCTATCTTGGTCATCAAGCTCTTTGAGGCTAGCGATTTGTGTATCGAATGCCAAGCTACCGAACACATCGTCTTCGATAATTGGTAAAGATCCTGTGATCTCCAGTAATGCTTTTCGATTCGCCAATGGCATTCTTGAGCCGGTTGGGTTAGTAAAGTTTGGCGTTAGCAGTAAGGTTTTCACTTCCCATTTGTCCAACGCACTCTGTAGTGATGGTATATCAATACCGTGGCTAACGCTGCTTGGGATTTCAAGGGCTTGCAAGCCAAGTGATTCAAGTAAAAGTAGATTACCGAAATAACAGGGCGACTCGACCGCCACGATGTCGCCGGGCTTGGTGAGCGCACGTAGTGCCAAACTGATCGCCTGTTGAGCACCATGAGTAACCGCAATCTCTTTCGATCCCGCAGGTACACCAAGATCATGGGTGATCTTTAACAATTGCTTTACTAATTGCTCGTCGCCGGGGGGGAGTTGGTAATAACCGGGAAGCTGAGTTTGCAAACGGCTATGGCGGCCAATCTCGGCATATAAGCTACGAATCGCAGGATTGTTGATGTTCGGGTGCGCGGAGCCTGCCAACAGTTTCAGACGGCCTTTCGGGCGAGAGAGTACCGATTTAGTGACAGACAACAGATCGACTTTTTGAGGTTGGCTTGATGCATCCCAGCTGGTGGTGTTCGGTGCTTTCACGCGATAGCCAGATTTAGGTACTGAATAAACCCAGCCTGTGGCTTCCAGTTCTTGATAGGCGCGAATCACTGTATTTTTGCTTACGCCAAGCTGTTCGCTTAACTGGCGGATCGAGGGAAGGCGATCGTCTGGATGAAAGAGTCCTTTATCGATCTGAGCCTTAATATGTTGTTCGGTAGCAAGGTATTTATTGCCGTTGAGTTCTGCTTCCACGTTTTTCTCCCCCCGTTGCTCACTCTCAATCTGTAACCATTTAAAGTGTTATATCTGTATCTTTATTAGTTATCTGTACCCAACTAAGGTAACAGCATTGATGAAGAGTTGACCAGAGGTTTGTAATGCTGATTAAAATGATTCCGTTTGTGTTTGTAATATTGTGGTCGTCAGGCTTTGTTGGCGCACGTCTTGGTGTGGAATACGCGGAACCCGCAACATTACTTTCATTGAGGATGGTAGCCAACGTGGCGCTGTTCTTAGTTTTGATTGCAATCCTTAAGCGTCGTATTCCTCGTGGTCGAGCATTCTTCCACGCTAGTGTGGTCGGCATCTTGATTCATGGTTTCTACCTTGGTGGCACCTATCTGGCGATTGATATGGGTATGCCTGCCGGGTTGAGTTCTTTACTTGTTGGCTTACAACCGATTCTTACCGCCTTGATTATGATCAGTTGTACTTCACAGCGTTTTAATTTCGCGCAGTGGCTGGGCTTAGCGCTTGGTTTTGCGGGTATCAGTTTGGTGTTGATGGGCAATATTGAATGGCAATCAGACGACCAAAAAGGCTTGGCAACTTTATTGTGTTTAGTTTCTTTGGTGGGTATTACCTGCGGGACTCTGTATCAGAAGCGCTTTTGTCAGGGGACAGATATGGTCGGCGGTGCGATGGTGCAATACTTGGCTTCTGCGGCGTTGTTTCTGCCGTTCGCAATGCGTTACGAAACGATGCAGGTAAACTGGACTGTAGAGTTCACGTTGACTCTAATTTGGCTGGTGGTTGTTCTGTCTTGTGTTGCCATCCTCTTGCTGCTTTACATGGTAGAACATGGTGCATCTTCAAGTGTGGCATCGGTGTTCTATCTCGTTCCACCGACGACCGCTATTCAAGCTTGGCTTATCTTCGGTGAGTCGTTCGACATCTATGGTGCAATGGGCTTCGCCTTGTCCGCCGCCGCGGTTTATTTGGTGGTGAGGAAGCCTGAGTTAATTAAGACTCGCAGACGAACAGTGTTAGAGCGGTAGTTTGTATACCAAAACTCACTCTACTTAAAGTTGATGACTAGAAACAAAAAAGAGCCTGAATATTCAGGCTCTTTCTGTATCAAATATTGGCTAGCGACTTTTGATTAGCGCTTCATCAAGCAAGCGTATGCCGTTGTAAACGGTGCTTCTTGGTATTGCTTAAGGCCAGTTTCTTTGAACTTCATCATTAGAGGGTTACGCTTAAGGCTCTCTTTGATGTCTGCAGGTGATACAACGGTTACGTCTAGGCCGTCGATCAGTTGAATCGCTGCTTCTAGTTTGAAACCAAAGCCACCGCCAGCAAATTTGCCTTTAGTTTGGCGTTGACGAATCACAACTTTGTCTACTTGGTAATCTTCCATTAACTTTGCAAAAGAGAATTGAAAGTCTTTCATATTCTGTGTGTCGTTTGCGTCGCTAATTGAAACTTTAGAAACTCGGCAATCAGGAATGTTAAATACACCATCTGATAGAGAAAGAAGACAGATGACTGCATCGTTACCTTTGATTTCAACACCACAAATTTTCATGTTCTTACCTACTTATTTTAGAGCCCTACATTATGGTGCTATTTCTCACACTTCTCCAGTACTTGCGCGTACTCAGCGGAAAATAAGTCTAAATCAGAGCATACCTTAACGTTTGAGAGTTAACCTCTGGTTGAATAATCACCACGGAAATCAACGACATCGTTTGCTATGAGATGGGGCTCACAAATCCTTAGTGAGATTGCATATGTGTGCTGTATATTGCGCGCGCATCCCTATTTTAAGTGTGGTTATTAACCCCAATGAATATCAATAATCTTTCGATTAAGAGTAAAATCGCGATCCCGCTGTTGGTGATTGTGATTGTTTTTTCTACCGTTACTGTGCTCAACGTTATCAGATCAAATGCTCAAGCTGCGATTAATAACGAGCTCAATAATTTGGTTCAGCCAGTGCTAGATAACCTAGAAGATGGCTACCGAGATATCTACCAAATTATCGCTTCGGCACAAGGTCTGTTACTTGCTAAAGACCAAGCGGCGATCGAGTACCAAAAGTTTGAATTTAAAGACAACGCTTACAAAGCGGTTCCTCGTTTTCAAAGTGTCGAAACCTTGTATCAAGCGGGCGTGTTGGATCCATCTTCACGTGGCGAGTTATCAAAGCTTGTAAACGCGATGAGCAAGTGGGTGGCACTGCACGAGCCAATGTTCGCTGATCCGGCAAACGCAGACCAATACAATATTGATTACTCGACAGCGCTCGATGCTGAGTTTGCGATCATTCGTACTCAACTGCGCGATATTCGAACTCTGATCGAACTGAAACAGAAAGAGCTTCGCCAGCAAGCGGATGACTCTATTGAATCGAGTAAGTTGATCATTGAAGTGGGTATGGCGGTTGCTGTTTTCGCTGCACTTTTCGCGATGTGGTTATCAAATCGCTTTATCGTTCAGCCAATCCAGAACGTAGAGAAAGCAATGAATGAGATCGCATCGGGAGACGGTAACTTATCTCAACGTATGAAGGTCGAAGGTAATGATGAGATTGCTCGTTTGAGTTCTGCCTTCAACCAGTTTGTTGGCAAGATCCATGTCACCGTCGAACAAGTTATTTTCACTTCGAATGCGGTACGCGCTGAGATGGAAAACATTAAATCGTTAACTCAGAGTGTTGCTGAGTTCTCTTCAAATCAGCAGCGTGAAAGTGAAGTAGTCGCGGCGGCAGTCCATGAAATGCAAGCAACCAGTGAAGTGGTGAGTGGTAATGCATTAGACGCTGCAACCGCGAGTAACGTAGCAAACCATGAAGTGGAATCGGCTGATACTACGCTTGGCTTAACTGTTACTTCGATTGAACGCCTGGCGCAAGATATCGAGAACGCGGGTTGTGTGGTTCAAGAACTGGACACAGACGTGAAGAACATCGCCTCAATCCTTGGCGTGATCAAAGGCATTGCAGAACAAACCAACCTGCTTGCATTGAATGCGGCAATTGAAGCAGCACGTGCCGGTGAACAAGGTCGTGGCTTTGCGGTTGTAGCTGATGAAGTTCGTGCGCTTGCGAGCAAAACTCAAGACAGCACTGGCGAAATCCAATCAATGATTGAACGTTTAGAAGTTGGCGCGAAACACGCGGTTGGTGTAATGACTGAAAGCAAAGTGAGTGGCGAAAAAACCATAGTTCAGGCAGGGACTGCGGCGTCTTCATTGAGTGAGATTCGCAACTCAATCGGCAAGATGAATGACATGAACACACAAATCGCTACGGCGGCTTCGCAACAGTCTCAAGTGTCTGAAGAAGTGAATAAGAATGTTCAACGCATCGCTGAAAGCACCATGCAAATGGTTGAGATGGCGAGCAGCGCAGAAAATGCATGTATGGCATTGGCCGAACAGTGTGAAGCGCTAGATAGCCTTGTGTCTCAGTTTGAAGTGTGATCTTCAAAATTAGACAGACGCATATGAGCTGATAATGGTTGCTCGTATTGAGTCCCATTAATCAGCGTTGAACGACAAAAAAGCCCGTACTCTGTGAGTGCGGGCTTTCTTTTTGAATGCGTGAATGGTTTTTAGACCTAATCATTCACTCAGTGTTAGCTGCTACGACCGTCTTTGTATGTGTAACGGTAGTCAACTTTTACGTTCGCTTGGTAATGGATGTCGCCGTTCATGTTAGTGATTTTTTTCACTTCCATATTCGCATCATCAATCTTGAACGAATCGTATTTGGTTGTCTGTTGGAACTGTGGCAGTTCTCTTGAAAGCTCAAAAGGTGTTTTTGCGCTTAACTCATCCATAAGGTTTGTGCCTGCATCGTATGCTTCCGCTTCAGTAACAAATGTATCAGATTTTAGCGTTGTTTCTTGAATCGTTGTTTTAGTTGCTGCAAACGCCGTGGTGCTGAGTACAAGAGTTGATGCAAGTATGATTAATTTCTTCATAGGATTACCTTACTTTGTTGGAATACCTGTGTTCCGGTACAGAACCAACATATCAATGAAGTGGTAAGATGAGTGTCAGGGGGAAAGCCTATTTTGTTAGTATTAGGTAAGGAATATGGAGAAATGTCAGGTGTTGGTTGGAATGATTTTGACCGATTGTAGGTGCCGAAGATTTATGCGCAGCGCATATCAAGCAAGGTGACACTGATATCTAACTTCAATACACTGTGTGGGTAACCAAAGTTCAGCATAAGGTAAAGGCATGGCCAATTGGGAAGGGGTAAGTGAGTTTGTTGCAGTGGCAGAGCGTGAAAGCTTTACTGGTGCGGCGCAGAAGCTCGCTACGTCGGTGGCTCAAATCAGTCGGAGGGTCGCAAACCTCGAAGAACGACTCGCAGTGAAACTGCTCAATCGGACGACTCGAAAGGTTTCTCTTACAGAAGCCGGGCAACTCTATTACCAACAATGTAAGTTGCTGGTCGAGGGCTTAGAAATTGCTGAGCTTGCGGTCACGCAGATGCAATCCACACCCAAAGGCTTACTGAAAGTCACCGCGCCTGTGACTTATGGCGAGCGCCAACTCGCCCCAATACTGCATCAATTCTTAAAGCTTCACCCGCAGGTAGAACTAGAGTTGATGTTGACCAATCAAAAGCTCGATCTCATCGATTCTGGTGTTGATGTGGCGATTCGTCTCGGCCGTTTGGAAGATTCAAGCCTTGTGGCGAAGAAGCTGTCTCAACGCCAACTTTATGTATGTGCCAGCCCTGAATATATTGAACGTTATGGCGAGCCGCATACATTGTCTGAATTAAATAATCACCAATGTTTAGTCGGTGGATTTGAACATTGGCGTTTCAAAGAAAATGGCCGACCTCGCTCAGTTCGTGTTAACGGACGTATTAAGTGCAACAGTGGTTTAGCATTGTTAGACGCAGCTAAGCAGAGCATTGGCTTGGTGCAGTTGCCTGAATACTATGTGAGTGAAGACCTTGATTCTGGTGAGTTGGTTGAGGTGTTGTCCGATTATCGAGATGACAAAGAAGGGATCTGGGCGCTTTATCCTCAGAACCGTAACCTGTCTTCAAAGGTTCGCTTGTTAGTGGACTTCCTATCTGAGCAACTGGATTAGTTCTATGACCCAAAGCCACATCAATTCAAAGGGTCAAGCCGAGCTGATCCTTAGCGTGTTTGACTCCCTTGAGCAGCACTATGGCTATTTTGATTGGTGGCAAAGGGAAGACCCTTACGAGATAGTGTTAGGCGCTATTCTGGTTCAGAACACCAACTGGAAGAATGCAGAGAAAGCACTCATCAACTTAGGCGATAAGCTCGACCCAAGGTCAATCGCTGAGATGGAACTTGATGATCTTGCCCAAAAGATTCGTTCGAGTGGTTACTATAATCAAAAAGCCATTAAGTTGAAGGCCGTGACTGAGTGGTTTTCGAAGTACCAATACGATATGTCTGTGGTGCGCGAACAGGACAAAGATCAGCTGCGAAAAGAGCTACTGGAAGTCAAAGGAATTGGTGGTGAAACGGCTGACGCGATTCTGGTTTATGCGATAGGTAAGCCGTCTTTTGTGATTGATGCGTACGCAAGAAGGATATTCACTCGTAATGGACTCGATGTACCCAAATCGTATGAAAAATTTCGAGCCTTGATGGAAAGCGTAATCCCACTAGATACCAAAAGGTACGGCTACTATCATGGTTTGTTAGTCGAACATGGTCAGCAGTTCTGTAATCCTGAACCCAAGTGTCACGATTGCCCGCTTAACGCCACCTGTCTAGAAGCTAAAACTCAAACTCAGACTAAAATTTAGCGAGCTTATGGTTCAATTTCTCCTATGGAATATAAAACCAACTCATCTGGGTTGGTGCCTTCGCCAAGAGTTCGAATGTCTTCACCTTCTTGTTTAAGTTGAAGGATACACTTCATCGCTTTGTTCTGCTCTACACCAATAATGGTTTTCATCTCCGAAGCCGATACGCCAAAGCGAGTGGCTATCAATAAATCGCGAACCTTCTTCTTATCTGAATTAAACATGCAACGTCCCTCTACTCGAATCGATAATTTAGAACAACTCAATAAGCTTAACCAACTTCTGAAAATAGGTACTCAAAGCTGATGATAAATAGCGAGTGAAAGGGATAGGGGCGGGGACTTTTCTGTTGGTTATAAAATTGAATAACTCAAAAAGTTGGGGCTTCAGAATAGAGATTCTGAAGCCCGACGTGTTTTAGGGTTAAGTCGCGTTTGATTACGGCTTACTAAACCGAAAATGTATTAGACGGTGAAGCGATCTACCAAGTGGTACAGCTCATTTGCACGACCGTTGAGGTTTTGGCTACCTGTACGGTTTTGATTCGCGAGTTCGGCCGATTGTGAGCTTTGGTCAGAAATCACCACGATGCGTTGAGATATCTCTTGCCCGACAATATTTTGCTGTTCAGTGGCTGTAGCAATAAGCGAGTTCATGTCCATGATGGTATCAATCGACGCTTGGATCTTCGCCAGTGCTTCGGCTGCGGCATTCGCTTCTTCCACGGTTTGCGCACTTCGGTTTTGACTTGAATCCATCGCTTTCACAGCAGCATCTGAGGCAGCTTTAAGTTGCTCAATCATCTTGTGAATGTCGCCAGTGCTCTCTTGAGTTCGGCTTGCTAGCTTACGAACCTCATCGGCTACTACAGCAAAGCCACGGCCTTGTTCGCCCGCACGCGCAGCTTCAATTGCGGCATTCAATGCGAGTAGGTTGGTTTGCTCAGCAATGTCTTGGATGACCGCCAATGAAGAAGATATGTTTTGAACATCGCCTTCTAAACGAGACACCACGGTGTTCGCTTCTGACACTTCACTCGCTAGGCCTGCCACCGAATCTGCAGCGGCGTTTACTATCTGTTGCGCTTCTTTGGCATTGCCCTCTGCAAGTTTAGCGGAATCCGCCGCTTGGCTAGCGTTGCTCGAGATCTCTTGCGCCGTTGTGGTCATCTCAGTCATCGCTGTTGCAACTTGTTCTGTCTCTTCACGCTGCCCTGTAGCAATCTCGTCGACCTGCGCAGCACGAGAAGACATGCTAGATGTCTCGGCTACGACTTGCTGACCGACATCACTTACGCTGCGAATGATGGTTTGTAGGCTTGCTACAAAGGCATTGAAGTTCTCGCTGAGCTTAGTGAACTCGGGCGCTTTGAAGGTTTCCATTCGAGCGGTTAAGTCAGCTTCGCCACTCGCGAATGCGCTGATTGAACGATCAAACTGCTCGAGTGGTTGCATGATGGTACGGTTGACGGCAACGGCAAACACAGCAACTACTAGGGCAATCAAACCACAGAATATAGCGATGGCCGTCAATGAGCTTTGTAACGCAGCATTTGAGCTCTCTTTCATCTCTGCGATGACCGCATCGATGTCGTCAGTATAGAAACCTGTACCCAGCATCAAGTCCCACTGGGGAACAAATATCGAGTAGCTCAGTTTCGGCAGGGCTTCGGACTGACCAAGTTTTGGAAAGTAGTAGGTAGTGAACTCACCAAGCTTTGAGTTCTTGATCAGGTCACGAATAAGGTAGTTGCCTTTTTTGTCTTGCAGGTCGTAGTAGTTGTTACCAATACCATCGTTATTTTGCCCGACAACGACTCGCACACCTTTCGAGTCATAACCAAAAATATAGCCAGACTCGCCATATTCTAATGTTCTTAATGTCGGTAAGGCTTCTTCTAATGTTGCACCTTTATCCAAAAATGGGCTGATCGAAGAGTAGGCCATTTGTAGGTACGCTTTGAGTTCCTTTTCCTTCATCGCCATCATATTGCTACGCGTCGATTCTACTTGCTGTGCGGTTAGCTCGGTGCTCTTCATATACGTCACGCTCATCATGCCAATTGCCATTAGTAGCAACGGAATGAAAGAGAGAATATAAAGGCGGTTTTTGATGGTTAGGGTCATGTCACGCTTCCTGTGTGATTATCTCATGCAATTTTCAACACATTATTAATGTGGTTTTAAAATGTAAATGGACTTGTTGTTGAATTGTTATCCAGAAATGTTTTTGTTTTATAAACATGATGGCGGTTAGATTTTTGATGTTAGAAGCCTTGCAACTAGGGGCTTAATGACGAAAAGAGTGGTTTGTTACGATGCTTTTGAATTTGCCGCTGCTTTGGTAGAATGCGACGCTTTGTAGCACCCTGCTATGTCTATTCGTTAAGTGAGAAAGATTCATGAACAAAAGCCATGTGACTATTGGTTTAACTAACCCAAAGAGCCCGACAAACGTTGGTGCTGTTATGCGCGCGGCTGGTTGTTACCAAGTCGACGAAGTTAAATACACAGGGCAACGCTACGAAAAAGCCGCTAAATTTCACACCGATACCAAGAGTGCTGCGCGTACTATCCCACTAACGGGTGTCGAGTCGTTTTTGGATAACCTTGATTCAGAAACGAAAATTGTTTGTGTAGAACTCGCTGAAGGTGCAACACCACTGCCGCGTTTTAAACACCCAGAAAATGCTATCTATATCTTTGGCCCTGAAGACGGTTCTATTTCTCAAGATGTCGCCGATAGGGCAGATCATGTTGTTTATGTACCAACGGTTGGCTGCATGAACTTGGCTGCGACAGTTAACGTGCTGCTTTATGATCGCCTTGCTAAGTCAGATGAAATGGACGAGAGCAACGAGCTGATCAAGAAAAGCCGAGATAACCGTAATCACCTGCTGATCAAAGAAAAGTAATTCTCTGCTTCTAGTGTTATCTATCCCGTACGCAATCAGATATTATCTTGAGTTCATTACTAGATAATTGAAGGGTTAGATAACACCATGGAAGATAAGCGATTACTTGCCGCGCTACAGCAACACCCTGTCCTCGATCTGTATCAATTATTCCAAGAAGTTGGTCAAAACCGCTCTCTGTATGCATTACTAGAGAGGTTATCTTTCCTTAAAGAACATCATCAACTGAGTACTTGTCTTAGCCCTTTTAAACCTCATATCGAAGGATTACTGGCTCAATTTGATAGCGCCACGCCAGATAGCGAGATCCTCAAGGCAGTCGCTCTTCAGTCTGAGATTCAGCAGCGAGGTCACAGCATGAGTCGTTACATCATGACATCAGATAATCATCGCCATTTTTCTCCAAATGCGGACTTAGTGATGTTTGGTGATTCGATCACCGAGTGGGCACCTTGGGCAGATATTTTCCGCGATGTCTCGATGGTCAATCGTGGTCTAGCGGGCGATACCACAGCAGGCATGTTACGCCGTATTGATACCACGTTGAATGTGAAACCAAAGCTTGTATGTTTTATGGCAGGGATAAACGATTTAGCTCAGGGTTATGATGTCGACCATATCTACCAGAACTACATTGATATGCTTAAGGTGTGGCAAGAAAATGATATTCGAATCTTGGTGCAATCAACGCTTTATGTTGGCTCTAAACTGCAAGGTTTGAACCCTTCAGTGGAACTGCTCAATAGCAAGATAAGCGAGTACTGTTCTCAGCAAGGCATTGCGTTCTTAGATGTGAATTCTGTATTGTCACCTAATCAGCTTCTGTCGAATGAGTACTCGTGTGATGACCTACATTTGAATGCTAAAGCTTATCAAGTTTGGGCAGAGGTACTTCAACCTGCGATAGCTGAGCTACTAAAATAGACTCACGCAAAAAGCTAGCTAGACCGATAAACAGCTTAGACAATACCAGAAAATCAAGCCTAAACTTGTTTCGCGAACCATAAGGACATCAATGTGAACCTAAGACAGTTGGAAGTCTTTTACGCCATTATGCAGACCGGAACCGTATCTGGAGCCGCGCGTAGTTTGCATGTGTCGCAACCTAACGTGACGCGTATTTTGGCGCATACCGAGCAACAACTCGGGTTTGGCTTATTCGAACGAGTTAAAGGGCGCTTAGTACCAACGATTGAAGCAAAAACCTTGCTGCCAGAAGCGGAAAAGGTCTATCAGCAACTGGGGCAATTTCGTGCTTTGACCAACAAAGTCAAGCAAGGACATCAGCATTTACGCATTGGCGCGCCACCGATTCTAGCCACCAAATTGCTGACTCCGGTGATCGCCCAGATGTCTCGCGAGCAAGAGATTTCTTTTGAGTTACTAACAGCCAACCGTGATGAGTTGTGTGAAGGTTTACTCAAGCATGAACTAGATATTGCGATTGCTTTTGGCGATGAAGCACCGCCTGCGATATTAAGTGAAACGCTATTAACCGAATCACTAAAGGTTTTGGTGCCACCCCCCACCGTTGAACAGCTACCCACAGAATTAACGCTAGATGATCTGATCAATTATCCACTACCAATCATCGGGCTTGATAGCCGCGATCCATTAGGCCTGCTGTTACATCAAAGCCTTGTTGCACGCGATGAGCATTATCACCACCCTATATCGGTACGTGGATATAGCGCGGCGGCGGAACTGGTGAAGCACCAAGCGGGGTTTGCGATTGTTGATCCGTGGACGGCAGAGCAATATCAAAATGACGACTCGGTTTGTGTGTCGTCACTTCAACCAGACATCCAATTTTCGGTATCGATGCTTTGCGCAGATCACACCCCTAAGTCGATTTCCGTTAAGCAATTTATCGCTTCATTGAAGAACCATACTCACCCTATAACTTAAGGTTATAGGCTCGCCATAAATAGGCATTCGGCACCTTCGAAGTTCTTAATTAAAGTAAATCCATACAAGGACTTATTAATTAGGAATACTCATGTCGATCGCTCAACCTTACCTTCTTTTTCTTGGGGATGTTACTGACCCACTCGCCGCAAAAACAGCTCGCGGCATTCACCAATGGCGACCAGAAATCTGCCTAGGTCAGTTGCGCTTAACGGACGATACCGTTTCACTGGGCTTAACGGACATGACCTTGCAAGAGGCGAGAGCGCAGGGCGCTAAAACGCTAGTGATTGGTACCGCAAATCCGGGTGGCGTTATCCCTGATTCTTGGCAGTCAACCATTATGGCCGCTGCAGAAATGGGATATGAGATTGCATCTGGCATGCACCAACGATTGAGTGAATTTTCACCGCTTGCTGACATGCAGCAACAAGGATTGACTAAGCTTCATGATGTACGCCATTTTGACGGTGTTCTTAATGTTGGTAACGGTAAGCCTCGTCAAGGTAAGCGCCTGCTTACTGTCGGAACAGATTGCTCAGTTGGCAAAATGTTTTCAGCTTTAGCTATCGAAAAGTCGCTTAAAGAGTCAGGGACATCCGCTCAGTTCAAAGCGACAGGGCAGACGGGTATCTTGATTGAAGGCAGCGGTATTTCGATTGATGCTGTGGTTGCGGATTTTATTTCTGGCGCAGTTGAAGCTATTAGCCCTGATTTTACCGACCACGATTGGGACATCATTGAAGGGCAAGGCTCTTTGTTCAACCCTTCGTTTGCAGGCGTGAGTTTGGGTCTTTTACATGGCGCACAAGCGGATGCTTTGGTGCTGTGTCATGAAGTTGGGCGACCTCATATTCGTAACCTTCCTCATGCTCAATTACCAAGCATAGAACAGACGATTGAAGCCAACTTGCAAGCGGCGCGACTGACCAATCCAGACGCGAAGCTGGTGGGTATCTGCTTGAACACGTCGGCGATTAGCATTGAAGATGCTGAGACATTGTGCCAAGAATGGACCACACTCTATCAAGTGCCAGTGACAGATCCAGTGCGCTTTGGTGTACAACACATTACTGATCATTTGCGACATTCACTTTAACGACTTCATCATTTCTACGTTTCTATTTGTTAAAGCGAACATCAACCGAGTGAAATTATGAAGATTACAGCAGAACCCATTACTATCGCGATGCAAACGCCTTTTCGCATCTCTCGTGGCAGTCGAACTGAGTGTCACGTTGTTCGTGTATACATTGAACATGATGGCAAACGAGCTCAGGGTGAATGCACGCCTTACCCACGATACGGCGAGTCATCGGAGTCTGTATTAGTGCAAATCCAACAAGCGTCTAGCGCACTTGAAGCCATGTTTGAACGAGGCGTTACCGATCCCGCAGAGCTAAGAGATCATCTTCAGTCTTTATTGACCGGAGGGGCAGCGCGAAATGCGGTCGATTGTGCGCTTTGGGATTTTGAAGCGCAGCAGAATGACCAGATTTTCCCAAATAGCTTGTTTGAGTTGCCTGCTCAAATCGTGACTGCAATGACTGTATCGATTGGTGCGCCAGAAAGCATGGCGACTCAGGCTCGAGACTATGTCGCGAATGGTGCGAAACTTCTGAAAGTGAAGCTTGATGGCGAACAAGTGGTAGAGCGTGTTCGCGCGGTACGAGAAGCCGCGGCAGATGTTCAAATTGTATTGGATGCGAATGAAGCATGGACAGGATTGAATCTCGAAGAGTTGTTCAATCAACTAACAGAGTTTGATATTGCGATGATCGAACAACCTCTTCCACAGCAGCACGATGCGTCACTGGCACACATCAAGCACCCGATACCACTGTGTGCCGATGAAAGCTGTCATACAACTTCACAGCTCTCATCGCTGTTGGGCAAGTATGAAATGGTCAACATCAAACTCGATAAAACGGGCGGCCTGACTGAAGCATTGGTACTTGCAGAAGAAGCCCAAAGGCTCGGATTTACTCTGATGTCGGGTTGTATGCTTGGTACATCGTTGGCGATGCGTGCAGCTCTGCCTATTGCCGTTCAATCTGAAATCGTCGACCTCGATGGCCCAGTCTTACTTGGCCAAGATGTAGCACCAGCACTGACTTATCGAGATGGGATGATTATTCTCTAAGTTCCTAACAAATTAGCTAGGAATCTCTACATACAAAAATCGCATAAGCGTTAACTTATGCGATTTTTTGTTTGCTTCATTTCGCAATTACGGTTTCGTGCGAGATGCTCTGAACAGCCCAATACAACCCGCTTAGAAAATGCAGTGTTTGGCAAAATCGCCCGCTTCATTAGCCGTCCAGTCACCTTTAGGCTTTTCTTTCATATCGGCACACCAAGCTTCACTGCCCACTTCTGTACAAGCCATTAGTTGCGTGGCTAGGAAAAGTATCAACGCGATTTTCTTCATAATAAACATTCCGTTGTGGTCTAAATTTCTGTTTATAACTGTATCAAATACCACAAGTGATTGTTATAGCAGCTAAGAACTTAAGGGCGTTAAAAATGATGTGGGTTTGAGCTGAATGCGAGAGACGGTAAAGAAGGAAGGTTTGCTTGGCTTTAAGATCGAAAAAGCCAGCAACGTGTGCTGGCTTTGAAATTCTTAATAAGTTTCTATTAGTTATTTCGCTTTAACTACTTGTCGAGTTAGACCAATTTCATCTCTTGGATGATGTCCGAAGCAATCTCTGGCTTCGTGCTTGTTGGTTTCTCGTGTAGGTCGGCTTTCAATTGTCCCTTACGGTTACTTAGGCCTGCTTCAAGTTTCTTGAGTGCTGAAGCGATAGCTGGGTACATAACATCGTCTGTCGATTTTGCTGTTACTCGTACACCTTCGTAGTTGGTGAATACTTCAACCTGATGTTGACCGTGTTCTTTAGTAATGATGATGTCGCAACTGATCAGTGATGGGAAATGGTTAGATATCTTCTCGAATTTACCTTCGATGTCTTTGCGTGACTCGTCGTTAATTGATACATGATGTGTTTGAACATTTATTTTCATAAATCATACCTTTCCAATGACTGTGTCATTTAAACGTAGCAAACATCGGATAGATTAACCAACTGAGAATTAGCACATGTGTGATTGACTTCAGTGTTATCAAATATTCTCTTGTTACTCCCTTGAAAGTCCGATGAACTGATCGCATATTATGTTTCGTGTTTTAAAGACATGTTCAAAAAAACTCCATCCTTGATAATTTGCGCTAACCTACAGCGAATTCCCAGTGAATCTCTCTTTATCGGTTTTATAATTCCGAACTTGTCACTCCATTGATTTTCTTGCCAGCCCACTCACTTTTTTCTTCTTTGATTAAAAACTCAGCTTAAGTTACTAATTTATAGACACTCAACTGCCCACTCCATATTGAAGTGAAACTCTCCAGCCGTGAGTTGGGACTCGGGTATGGTAATACGTGCTCGAATATCGACTTCTTTATTGGATGCCAGTTGATCGACAGGAAATTCGACGCCCTGACGCCAATAATTAATGTCTCCTTCATAGCGAACCGGGGTTTCGACTTTGAATCGCACAAGTTCTGAAATGCGAGACTCATCAATAGAGCCTAGGTCAATATGTTGGAGTTTGAGCAATAATCGAGAATCTTTGCGATTGGACTCCAGCTTGAGCGTGATGGCTCTGCCATCGTATTCTCGACCAAAACTCATCTCACCTTGGTTATTGATCACTTCTAAACCGCAGCGTTCTCTCACATGCTTTTTAAAGCTTAATGTAGAGTGATTATTGGATGCCAATGTACAGCTGGATAAGCTGATTAAAGTGAACGCGACAATAAATCGTAGCATGTTAGTTCACCATAACGCGGACAATAAAGTCCGTGACCGCTTGTTCAGTAACAGCCACATTACTGATGGTTTGCTTATCTTTGAGAGATACCTGATAGCTTGAGCTCAGTACAATATCGGCATGATGATATTTGTATTCGACAATAAGATCGCACGTGACACGGTCGGTTTGCTTAATTTCGACGGTAGTATCGGTGTAGTTAACGCGACTTTCGGTGTCGATTAACTCGATGCTCGACCAATCGATGTATTCAGAATTCGACAGCGCATCAAAGATTCGGCGTTGGTGGTTGTCTGAGCCATCTACGCACATTTGATTGAAATGTTCGACTTCTTTCCTATCAAACCCTGTGCTCACGGCATAGGGCGCGATAAACAATATCGCCAAGAATAAAATTAGAGTTTTCATAGTGCCTCTGGGTCAGTAAGCCCTCGTGATTAAAGGGCTTACCGTGGGAGAGATGATGGGTTAGTTACACTCAACCGTCCATGTGGTTTTTACTTGATAGTCGATACCAGATTGCAGGTCACCTTCGTCAACATTTACTCGCGCATATAAATTCAGATTGTCTTCGCTTTCAATTTCGTTACGCTTGATATCAACACCTTTCTCCCAATGGTCTAGGCTCTTGTCTTGATCAATGGTACCGGAAGATTGTATATGGATATCTTTATTCTCTATTTGATCTCCAAATGATGAGATATCAATATCTGTAGCAGACAGCTTGACCTTTTCATCTGTGTTACTAATGAGTTTCACCGTTGCGTGAGACTGATTGTAGTCGTCCCCAAAAGCTAGGTCGGCTCTATCTTGTGTCGCATAAACACCGCATTGAGAATCAACACTCCCTGAAAATATGACATCGCCAGAAACTGGCTGATGACTAGCTTCATCGTCGTTTGCTGACGCGACAGATACATTGGCGGCTAATGCACTCATAACAGCTAGGCCAAGTAGTGGTTTTCTATTAAGCATTTTTTACTCCGAAAAAGTGGTATTGCTTTGTTGCATCTTCAGCTGGCGATATTTCTCTGCTTCGATTTGTAATAGCTTTAGCTCATGTTCCGCTTGAGCTAGCTCTTCTAAACGTTCTCGCTCACGGAGCTCGAACTCGTAGAGTCGACGACAGTCGACTCGATCCTCACCACCAAATTGGAATGTCACAGCCGCGTATACGCCTGCCTCATCCTGATTTTGGTAGTAATAATTGTTGTAATAGCTGTCGCTATCTTCATTGCCGGTTGATCCATAGGTTCCGAACTGAACGGTTTTACCTGTGGAAATCGCTTGCTCACACGAAGCCCCTTCAGAGGTTCGAACTCGGTCGGTACCTGAAGGGTTCGACACACTCGGTATTGGGTTTGCCAATGCCGGGCTTGTCAGTGAAGCAATGGCCAATGAAGCGACAGCAAATAAAGCGCTAAGTAACGCTTTGATTGTTCTCCGCATAATTGATACCGCTTGAATGTCGTTAATAACGTTGGAATTTAAGGTTTGTGCATACTTCGTAGCTGTTCGGGGAATCCGTCACCATGCGCGTACAAATCTTCTTCTTGGTTATTTGAGCGGCTGGCGTCTTAACATTGATATCCAGCTCTATCTCTTGGTTTGCATCCAATTGGATCTTGTTTGGAAACTCTTTGTCATCAATTCGTAGGTAGTAATCCGCTTGTTTGGTGTAACGGTTTACCAATAAAAACCTGACCTGTGTTTTGTCGGAGTAGGTCTGAAATTCGGTATTTTTCCACTTGTGCACATTTGCGTTTGCTAAGGAACTGCTCAGCAACAACGCGGCAGCAATGATGTAAATAGCCTTCATGAGAACCTCAAAATGATGATCGAGGTCTCATTTTAGGTTCGTTCAAAGGCAGGACTTACCATTTTGCGCCACTGACATAAGGCTGACAGTACGGTAAAAATGACTGAGATTTTTTAGGTTGAAACTGAAGAGCAGCGAAACTAGGCGGGTTGAGATGAGGAGAAAAGGGCAAAGTAACTATTTATGATTTCATCACTCAGTATCACAATTACCAATATAAGACGCAGCAGTTTATTGAGGTATTTGTTAGTACGGGATACTCTAACAGCCATCTTCTATTTGGATCCGTTATCATGAAAATGCCTGTTAAATTCGCTGCAATTGCAGCTTCCCTTTCTTTCGCTTTTAATGCTTTTGCTGCCCCAGTTGAATTTCAGAAGATCCCTGAAATCATGCAGCAATTTGAAACGGCAGAACTGTACGTTAAGAAGTCGGTCACCTTAGGCCGTTTACCAGCTGAGTCTGAAATTGGCATTGATTTTCCTACTTATGTTTCGGATGGAAAGGGTGGCTACAGCTTAGAGACAAACAACGTAATGACAGATTCTGTTGTTATCGCAAGCATGCCGAAAGCGATTGTTGATGATGTTTTCAACCAATGGCTAGTACCTAAAGACACGTGGATCAGCAGCTACGGATCTTTGCCAACCTCGACCACTGAATTTAAGCCGTTTAAGCGCATTAAAACAATCAAAGCGATTAAGATTGATGCAGAAATGCTTGATTTGTTAGGCAGTGAAGATGGCAACACGGCGATGATCAAAGTGAGCTGGGATGAGAAGGGAATGAAGGTTTATAAGGATGGCTACTTAGCAGATTATGAGTACGGGATTGCCCCTCATGAGATGCAAGAAAACTACGAATTAGCACCTAAGTAACTCGATTCGATTGCAGAAAAGCGCCTTGCTTATTAGTGGGCGCTTTTTTGTTGCTCACCAAAACATGACGAAACTCACACTTTTCTGACAATTCATGGCTCGTTGTGCTAGTATGCGCCGCTTGTCTTTGTAATTGATAAAAAACGCATTACCAAAACAGACTTTTCTGTTTACCTGCTTGTAATGACCTCATTCAGTTTGGCCTGACTTGGCTGAACATCTGCATTTTGCTCGGACGCAAAGAGAGTAGTACTCACTACTTCACTATGTACATTTGAGAGCACCATCTATCAAAGGCCTTTTTGAAACAGCCTAAATTAGCGCGAACTTAGTTCAGCGTGAAGGGTTTCGTTTTTCCAAAAATCCCTCTCGGCGGCTAAGTGAACCTTAGTTGCTGACAAATAAGGAGTCTATATGACGACTACGGTATCCACATCCGTACCTACATCTCAAGCTGGTAACGCAGCGCCGACAGAGAAAGAAGTAAACCACCCGTTTCTCTCTTTGGTTATCATGGTGATCGTTGCTGCAATCGCAACTTACTTCATCCCTGCTGGTGAATTCGAGCGAGTGGTCATGAATGGCCGCACGGTTATCGACCCAGACAGCTACACACAATTGACCAGCAACCCAACAACATTAGCCTCTTTTTTCGAATCATTTTTTAAAGGCTTCAAATCCGCTTCTGGCGTGATGGGCGTTGTGGTATTTGTGGGTGGTGCTTTTGGCATTATCAAACACATGGGTCTGTTAGACGCATCCGTTGTTGCGCTAACCACTAAGTTAAAGAAGCAGGGCTTGTACGTGATTGCACCTGTGATCATGACGGCGATCTTCTTCAACGTTACCTTCACCGGTATGCGTGAACTTGATGTCATCTTTATCTCTTTGATGATCCCGATTTGTATCAAGCTTGGCTATGACGCGATTACGGCACTTGGTGTTGTTTTACTGGCAAGTTGTGCAGGTTTCGCCGCCGCTTTGGCTAACCCATTCTTTACGGGTATCGCACACACTATCGCTGAACTGCCTATGTATTCAGGTATGTGGTACCGCTTTATTGTTGGCATGTTCATGTTGCTGACGGGTGCGTGGTATGTGCTTAACTACGCGCGTAAAGTTAAGCAAGACCCAACCAAAGGCTTGTTGCACGGTACGGGTTATCACTACGAATCTAACGTTGAAGCGAAAACACTGACCACACGTGAAAAGCTTGCGGGCATCGCGTTCTTGGGCGTGTTCGCATACATGATCTTCGGCACGTTGACGATGGGTTTCGGCTTCACTGAGATTGCAGGTGCATTCGTGGCGATGGCGATCATTCCGGGTTTGGTGGCGGGTTTATCTCCGAACAAGATTTGTGAGTATTGGACCAAAGGTGTTAGCGACGTATTGGTGGCGGTACTGATCATCTTTTTCGCTCGTTCAGTGCTAACCATTATGGAAGACGCGAAGATTGTTGATTCAATTATCTTCTATCTTGCACAGATCATTTCTGGTAGCTCTAAACTTGTGGCAGCAGCAGGGATCTACTTCTCGCAGGCTGCGATCAACCTATTCATTCCGTCTGGCAGTGGCCAAGCGGTGATTACCATGCCAATCATTATTCCGTTGGCTGATATTGGTGAAGTGACTCGTCAAGTGGCGGCACTGGCTTCTCAATTGGGTGATGGTATTTCTAACTATATTTACCCAACCAATGGTGGCTTGTTGGCGGTATTGGCTATAGCAAAAGTACCTTACACCAAGTGGGTTCGTTTCTTCCTACCGCTGTTTTTGTTCTGGTCGGTGGGCGCTTTGGTTTCCGTTGTGATTGCTCAAATGATCGAACTAGGTCCTTTCTAAGGTTTCTGTTTAACCGAATACATGGACAGTTAAGGCTTAACTGAAGCCGTGTAAGTAAATAAGAAGGCAGCGAGTTCGCTGCCTTTTTTTCGTTTAAAGAAAAGCTATCCCAACGTTAAAGGTTACTCTTCAAATTGGTAAGAAGAGGGCACCACAATCACGCCTTGTTTTGATATGTGGAAGCGTTTCGCATCGGCAAGGCTATCAACACCGATCTGGGTTCCGTCAGGCACCTTAACGTTTTTATCGATGATGCAGTTTTGTATGTGGCAATTTTTTCCAATCTCAACATCTTCAAACAGAATACTGTCAATCACAATCGCGGCATTGCTGACTTTCACTTTAGGGAAGAAGATAGAGTTTTGCGCTGAACCACCTTCGATGACAACCCCATTCGCTATCATCGAGTTGATGAATATTCCTTGGTTCCCCTCTACAGAAGCGATGGTTCGCGCTGGTGGCAGTTGCTGGTCATAGGTGCGAATTGCCCAATCAGGTTGATATAAATCGATAGGCGAAGCTGGTTTTAACAGGTCCATGTTGGATTGGTAATAAGAGTCGATAGTACCAACATCTCTCCAGTACGCATCTTGGGTCACTCGGCCTTCTTCATCCCCAAACTTGTATGCGTAAACACTGTTGTTACCGACCAACTTCGGAATGATGTCTTTACCAAAATCGTGGCTTGAATCTGGATCTTCTGCATCCGCCAATAATGCCTGTGTCAGTACTTCTTTATCAAAGATGTAAATACCCATTGAAGCCATGCTTCGAGTTGGCCTACCAGGTACACATGCAGGGTAACGTGGCTTCTCGGTAAAGTTATTGATCTCTAGAGATTCATCTATCTCCATCACACCAAACTCTTTGGCTTCGTCAATCGACACCTCCATGCACGCCACAGTTAGGTCGGCCTCGTTCTTTTTGTGCTGCTTAAGCATTGGCGCGTAATCCATGCGATAGATATGGTCACCGGATAGCACCACCACATGCTTGGCTTCACTACGAGAAAGCAGATACAAGTTTTGATAAATTGCATCGGCAGTGCCGCTATACCAACTATCACCCGTTCGCATTTGTGGGGGAACATTGGTGATGTATTCGCCGAGCTCGGGGTTAAGCACCGACCAACCATCTCTCAAATGTTTTTGCAAAGAGTGAGACTTGTACTGAGTCAGCACCAAAATTTGGCGTAGCCCAGAGTGTAAGCAGTTCGCGAGAGTGAAATCGATGATTCGATATTTGCCACCAAAGGGTACCGCAGGTTTTGCACGGTTATCGGTGAGAGGGGAAAGCCGAGAGCCAACACCGCCGGCCAGAACGATTGTTAGAGTGTCTTGCATGATCAGAACCTCAATGTATTTATGATTATGAACATAGACTTGCAAGCACTAAGCCAAATGTAACTCATTGAATATTATACGAGGCGAGATTGATTCTTGTAGAGCTGCACCAAATTGATGCGTACGAGATATTGGCTTGCTCTATTTTGATCCGAAGAGTTACGGGCAAAGTGACGGATTGAATTAACAAAATGACGCACGGAAAAGTTGCATTACAAAACTGTCAATAAAATGAAGGAATAAAGTGATCGGGTCGATATAAATTTACATAAATAATCACAACTTTTCACAAATTGATTTCCATCAATAAAGTAGGGTTATTCTATGCTACCTTGCACGCAAAATAAGAAATGATTACTCATTCACCAATAAAGATTAAGCCCCCAAAAGGAAATTATAATGAAAAAAACAGTATGTGGTATTGCGGTTATTGCGGCTCTTATGTCAACCAACGTTCTTGCTCATAAAGAAGGTGATTTCATCATCCGTGCAGGTGCAGCAATGGTATCTCCTAACGATAGCAGTGGAGATGTTCTGGAGACATCGGGGTCAAAATTTGGTGTGGATTCAAACACCCAACTTGGATTGACATTTGGTTACATGTTTACAGACAACATCAGTCTCGAGATTCTTGCAGCGACACCGTTCTCCCATACAATTTCTACAAACCATGGTGGTTTAGGTGATATCGCCGAGACAAAACACTTACCACCAACGTTGATGGTTCAGTACTACTTCGGCGAAGCAAACAGCAAGTTCCGCCCTTACGTAGGTGCGGGCATTAACTACACTGTCTTCTTTGATGAAGAACTTAATGGCACTGGTAAAGATGCAGGCTTAAGTGACTTATCTCTTGATGACTCTTGGGGACTTGCGGCAAACATTGGTATGGATTACATGATCAATGAAGATTGGTTCTTGAATGCGTCAGTTTGGTATGCAGACATTGATACTACAGCGAAATACAAAGCTGGTGGCGTTCAGTACTCAACAGACGTTGATATCGACCCATGGGTATTCATGATCGGTGGTGGTTACAACTTCTAATCTCCCTATTCAGTTTACTAAAGGCGCTCAAGCATCAGCCAGCTTGGGCGCTTTTTTTTGCTTGCTTGTTAATGGATTGCTCGCCTTAGATTCCTGTTGTTATGGGTAAGAGAAACTTATTGTCGTCACTTATTGTTAATAAAAGGGAAAGATAAGTGTCATAACAGCCCTCTATGATCGCGATTCAAATTATGGAGGATATATGAATCGTAAATTTAATAAGCTGACATTATTACTGCCTATCGCGGTAAGTTCTGCTCTAGTAGGCTGTTCTCAACCAACATCACCAACGACTGCTACGCCATCTCAAACATCACTTGATGCTTTTAGCCTTCAATGCCAATCCATCGAGCAGCCAAGCGCTTCCAATGCTGAGGTAACCGGAATCAGCCTAGTTGGTCGTTCAATTGCCGATGCCCCGTTTGATACTTCAGCAGCCGAAATCGTCAGCTACGATTCATGTACCGACAAGCTTTATGTCGTCAATGCTCAAGCACAAAAAGTCGATATGTTATCGATGAACTCTGACAGCGCACCAGCATCTGAGGGCTCTATCGACCTTCAATCAGCGGCTGCAGCTTCGGGTATTGATATTGGTGCCGCGAACAGTGTGTCGACTCATCAAGGATTAGTTGCTGTCGCGATTGAAAATGCTGACAAGCAACAAAACGGCATCATTGCACTTTATCGTTCAGACACGTTAGAGCTGATCACTACTTATGCGGCTGGTGCATTACCGGACATGGTCAGTTTCTCGAAAGATGGTCGCTACATTGCCTCTGCAAATGAAGGTGAGCCGAATGCGGATTACAGCATTGATCCTGAAGGTTCAGTAACGCTGGTGGATTTAAGCAATGGTCCTTTGCAAGCGACAGTTACTCAAATTGATTTCAAGGCATTCAATCAAGGTCAGCCTCGCCATGCAGAGCTAACCGATAAGGTTCGAATCTCTGCGCCAAATGCAACCATTGCTCAAGATCTTGAACCGGAATACCTAACGTTTGCGGATAACGGAAAACTCTACGTTGCCCTTCAAGAGAACAACGCTTTGGCCGCGATTGATGTGGCGAGTGCACAAGTGGATGCGATTCTTGGACTAGGCGGAAAGCCTTGGGATAGCGCTCAGCTAGATGCGTCAAACAAAGACAAAAACATCGGCAATCTACAAAGCTACGCGATGCTAGAAGGCCTTTACATGCCAGATAGCATCACTAGCTACAGTGTTGATGGTAACACCTATATCGTGACTGCGAACGAAGGTGATGGTCGTGAATATGGCATCAAGACCACGCAAGAAATGTGTGATGAGAAAGGTTTTGAGTGGGACGGTGACGATTATCAAGGCACCGAAAACTACACCACAGAAAAAGACTTTTGTATCGCGTATGTCGATGAAATACGCGGCAAGAAGTTAGATGTTGACGCTAACCACCCATTAGCTGGCGCATTGAAAGACAACAAGCAACTTGCACGTCTTAAGGTGATTAAGCCACAAGGGACACTCGCTGCTGACCAAAAGGTTCAAGCATTCGGCAGCCGCTCGTTCTCTATCTGGGATGAGTCAGGCGAGTTAGTGTTTGATAGCGGCGATGATTTTGCTCGAATAGTACTTGATCAAGATCCTGCAAACTTCAACAGCACCAATGATAACAACCAAAGCGGTGACGATCGCAGTGATGATAAAGGCGTAGAACCTGAAGCCATCGAAGTGGCTGAGATCAACGGCAAGCAGTATGCATTTATTGGGCTGGAGCGCCAAGGTGGCATCATGGTTTACGACGTAACACAGCCTAAAAATGCAAGTTTCATTAGCTACTTGAACAACCGAGACTTTACACAACCAGTGTGCACTAAAGTTGATGAAGACGGTGATTGCGAAAACGATACTTATAACGCTAAAGCGGGTGATTTAGGCCCTGAATCAATTAAGTATTTCACACGTTCAGGTAACCACTTTATCGCTGTCGGCAATGAAGTAAGTGGTAGCACATCGGTTTATCGTGTTGAGTTTTAATCAAGCTTATTATTAACAATTAGCTCGAATCAAAACAAAAGCGCCACGATTTGTTAAGTCGTGGCGCTTTTTAGTTCATAGCTTATTAAATCGCTTATTTAGTAGCGATAGCAAAGGCCTATGGCTGTTGCTTAGTTGGTGCTAGAGCAATCTCACGGATACATACGTTCTGTGGTTGTTGGTAAGCGAATGATACAGCGCGAGCAATGTCGTCAGCTGCCAATACGCCGCCCATGTCTTCTTTCCAAGAGTCGTAACCGTCTTTGATCTCTTGAGATGTTGTGTGAGACAGAAGCTCAGTTTCTACAGCACCCGGTGCAATAGTCGTAACACGAACATTTGAAGCCGCCACTTCTTCACGAACGTTCTCAGAAATAGCGTGTACCGCGAACTTAGTACCACAGTAAGCCGCGTGGCTTGGGAATGTTTTCTTACCCGCAATTGAGCTGATGTTGATGATAGTACCTGTGTTGCGTTCCATCATAGGAGCAAGTACAGACTGCATGCCGTTTAGAAGACCAATCACGTTCACATCGAACATTGTCTTCCACTCTTGTGCGTCTTGAGTATCGATTTGACCAAGAAGCATTGCGCCAGCGTTGTTGATAAGTGCATCTACAGGGCCAAACTTCTCTTCACCTTGTGCGATTGCTGCATCAAATGATGCTTTGTCTGTTACGTCTACTTTTACTGACAGTGAGTTTGGTAGATTCAGCGCTTCAAGACGATCAATACGACGAGCTAAAAGTAGCAGAGGGTGACCTTCATCGCTTAGACGACGAGCGATTGCTTCACCAATACCAGAGCTTGCACCTGTAATTACGATTAGTTTTTTCATTTTATTTCCTCTGTACTTTTATTGCGTCGGTTGGCTACGACGTATTGTTTAAGTGCATTCGAATCAAGTGCTTGTTGCCTTGCTTCGTTGCGATGGAGGTATATTAAGGAAAATAGCATTGTTGATATATAGCGCTTTACTTGAAACACTGTTGCTGTGGTGCAACAATAAAAGCGTCTATCTCATAACTTCACAAGTAAGCTGGCGACTATGCTCAATCAAATTAACCTGTCTGATATTCGTTCTTTCGTGCTCATCGCTCGTTTAGGTAACTTCACTAAAGCGGCGGAGGAGCTTGATGTGTCTCGCTCCCATGTGTCACGCCAAGTGAGTAGCTTAGAAAAACAGATGGGAGTAACGCTTTTTATCCGTACTACTCGAACCTTGAGGTTGACTCACGCAGGGCAAGATCTGTACGCGAGATGCGAACAAGCCTTAGATAATATAGACCAAGCCTTGATTGCTGCTGTGGACGATGTCGAAGAAGTGCGCGGCGACATAAAAGTAAACTGTGTCGGCGGTTATTTGGGTGAGGTGATCATCGCGGATCTGGTCAATGAGTTCATGCAGCTCTACCCAGACATCAGCATTAGCCTTGATTTCAGCAGTAACCGAGTTGATTTGATTGAAGACGCGTTCGATATCGCTTTTCGCATGGGAAGCCTAGAAGACGCAGGCTTTATCGCAAGGAAGCTATTGGACATTGAAATGGGAACACTCGCGAGCCCAGAGTATTTCGCTCGTAAAGGAAAGCCTAATCACCCCAAAGATTTGATCCATCATGATTGCTTAACGGGCTCAGTGCGCAAGTGGACCTTTCTGGCGTTGGACGACACTAAGAAAACGGTCGATGTGCATGTGACGGGCAGGCTGCAATGTAAAAATGGCCGAGTGTTGGTGCAAGGTGCGAAGTCGGGTAACGGGATTATTCGAGTTCCCACCATCTATTGCTTACAAGAACTCAATGATGGACAACTAGAGCAGGTTTTTGATGAGTGGGTAGTACCTAAAGTGGACTTTTCAGCGATCTACCACCGAGATCGCTATCAACCAAGTCGAATTCGAACCTTCATTGATTTCGTAAAAGATCGCTTTGAGCAAATGCCCGTGAGTTAAGTGTGCTTGCTGTATCTGCTACGCGTTTGACTGGTTTGGGCTTACATCTCGTCGATTTCGTTTTGTAGGCTTTCCAGCTGATCAAGAATCAGTAAAAACTTCTCACCAAAGGGTGTCACTTGATACTCAACTCTTGGTGGGAGTTCGTTGAACATTTGCTTATCTAAAATCCCGAACTCTACATTTCGCTTCAAACATTCATTCAGTACCTTGGTCGATAACCCTTCGACCGAACGCACCATTTCACCGGGGCGATTTATGCCATTTGCCAGTAATTGGTAAACCGTTAGTGACCATTTACAGCCGTAGATGGTTTCGACCATGCGAGCAGAACGCTCTGGCGCTGATTTTCTTGAAAAAAAGTTTTCCTGATTTTTCATAAAGATGTACCAATAAGTACCTACCTAACCGATTTGTACTTACTATTCATAGTGTTAGTTCAAAGCCTAAGATTACCACGTTCACATGACTTAGGAGATAACAAAATGAACTTCACTAAAAATGGTATTGCAGTCGTAATCGGTGGCACAAGTGGTATGGGCTTTGAAACAGCGAAGCAGTTAGTCGCTCAAAACATCCATGTGTTGGTGGTCGGCAATAACCCAACTAAGTTAGATAAAGCGGTGTCAGAGCTGCAATCGCGCGGTCACGCTTCAGGCTGGCAAGCTAACCTTTATGATGATGCAAGTGTGTCTCGCCTTATTGCGTATTTAGAGTCGCTCGAAGAAGGTATTGGTTACCTTGTGAATGCTGCAGGTTACTTCAACCCTAAAGCGTTTATTGAACACCAAGAATCTGATTACGAGCAATACATGCAGCTCAATAAAGCAACCTTCTTCATCACTCAAGCTGTCAGCAAGTTGATGATCAAAAACGGTGGCGGAAACGTGGTAAATGTAGGCTCTATGTGGGCGAAACAGGCAATCAAAGCGACGCCATCTTCTGCCTATTCAATGGCTAAAGCAGGCCTGCACGCATTAACACAACACATGGCAATGGAACTGGCTGAGCATAACATTCGTGTGAATGCGGTGTCTCCGGCTGTGGTTAAAACACCGATTTACGAATCATTCATTAAGCCAGAAGAAGTGGATCAAGCGCTAGAAGGTTTCAATGCTTTCCACCCTATTGGTCGAGTTGGTTTGCCGAAAGACATCGCTAATAGCATCTCTTTCTTACTGTCAGACAGTGCTGATTGGGTAACGGGTGCAATCTGGGATGTTGATGGCGGTGTGATTGCTGGTCGTAATTAATTAGGATTCTTTTTAGGTGGCTATCGCGCAGGCAAAATAGCAGCGAGATAGCCTCCTTGATCAGTATTCGCGTAGAATAGAAACGAGAAAGACAACAATAATAATTAAAACGATAACAAGAGTAAGGTCGCCATTATGTTCAACATGGACTTTTCAAAGAGACTGGTTATAGAAACCGACACACTAGATTGGGTCGCAAGCCCTGCTAAAGGGGTTTGGCGTAAGCCACTTGAAAGAGAAGAGAAAGAATCGGGCCACACGACCAGCGTGGTGAAGTACGATCCTGAATCTTCGTTTTCTGAGCACCCACACCCACAAGGCGAAGAGATCTTCGTATTAGATGGCGTGTTCTCAGATGAAACGGGTGATTTCCCTGCTGGTACTTATATTCGTAATCCGCCGGGCAGTGCGCATTCTCCATCAAGCAAAAATGGCTGCACAATCTTGGTCAAGCTAAACCAGTTTGACGCGAGAGACTTAACTCAAGTTCGCATCAATACGCTAGAAACGGAATGGTTACCTGGTATTGGTGGCTTACAAGTGATGCCACTGCATGAATTCGAACACGAGCATGTCGCGTTAGTGAAGTGGCCGGTTGGCGAACGTTTTCAGCCACATCGTCACTTTGGCGGTGAAGAGATATTTGTACTTTCTGGCACCTTTAAAGACGAACATGGTGAGTACCCGAAACACACCTGGATGCGCAGCCCGCACATGAGTGAGCATTTTCCTTATGTGGAAGAAGAGACGGTTATCCTAGTGAAAACGGGGCATCTGCCATTGGATTAAAGGAATGCTCAGTAAAAGATGAGAAAGCCGCATTGTTTTGAACAAGCGGCTTTTTTTAGTTTTTATATATGAGCTGACTAGTAAGCGACACCAATACGTTGGCGTGGGAACTTGCCAGATTCGAGTTCATCAATCATCGCAATAGCGTAATCGCTAACGGATATTTTGCTGTTGCCGTCTTGGTCGGTGAGCAATTGGTCGCCACCGGTACGGTAGGTTGATAGTTTCTCGCCAGGGAAGATTTCTGCTGCTGGGCTAATGAACGTCCAGTTAACCTCGCTGTTAGACTGTTTGAACACTTCAAGCGCTTCACCTTGTGCTAGCGCTTCGTTTTTATGCTCTGCTGGAAAGGCCGGAACGGTAACTAACGGTACGTTTGGCGCTACTTCTAATGAACCCGCACCACCTACCCAAAGTAGACGTTCGATACCAATGCTTGGCAGTGTATCAAGCAGCTTAGTCGCTGTGCTTTTTACGATGTCGTGATTGCCTAGAGCACGTCCGCCAATCGAAGCAATAACCGCATCAACGCCTGATAAAGACGTAGCTAGGCTGGCTGCTTGATCTTGCAAATCAAATGAACGAACCTCAACATCGCTGATTTCTACACGGCTTGCATCTCTTACAACAGCAACGACTTCGTGTCCGCGAGCTTGAGCTTCTTGAGCGATGTGACTACCAATCCAACCTGATGCGCCTAATACTGCAATTTTCATAATGTCTCTCCAATTATCTAATTTATTGAGTCGTTTTCTCGACAGCCATTGCAGTCTAATAGCTCACTAGGTTGCGATAAATATCGCAAAATGATGTAGATTGTATCTATGTAGTTATCTAATAGGCTTGGTTCAGTGGATAAGGAAAAGTGTGATGGATAGATTGACGGCGATGCGTAGCTTTGTTGAAGTCGCAAATTGTGCCAGTTTCACTCAAGCAGCAGAGCATTTGGATATGAGCCGTTTACAGGTTTCACGCCATGTTCAAGAGATAGAAGGGTGGCTAAAACAGCGGTTGTTGCACAGAACGACTCGTAAGGTGAGTTTGACGGCTGCAGGGGAAATCGCCTTACAGCGCTGCGAGAAAATACTCCATGAAACGGCGGAGTTAGAAGTGACCGCGCTGAATCAAACCGATGCTCTTTCCGGAACTATTCGCATAGCTGCTCCGATTGGTTTGACTCAGCACATGTTGTTGGATGTGGTTGAACAGTTCACAGAACTTCATCCCAATATCACGGTAGAACTTTTTGCTTCTGATCGTTTTGCTCAGCTGGTGGATGACAGAATCGATATTGCGCTGCGTTATACCGACCAACCTGACGATAGCTTGATTGCTCGTAAGCTAATGGAAATTGACTCGGTGGTGTGTGCATCGCAAGCTTATTTGGATAAACATGGTGAACCTAAAACAGTCGAAGAGCTTCGACAGCACAATTGTTTTCGCCATTTGAGTGTCTCTAAGTGGGATTTCGTTAAGGATAATCAGCATTTTTCGGTTGAGGTGTCTGGCACTATCAAAGCTAATGATGTTGGGGTATTAACCCGCGCTGCACAGCATGGTAAAGGGGTTGTTCGATTGCCCTGTGATTTAGCCAATCCACTGATTGCGGATGGCAAATTGAAACGAATTTTGGATGATTTTGTTTCACCGAGTAGTGTGCTTTGGGCGGTGTATTTGTCTCGTAGCTATCAGCTGCCGGTTGTGCGTCAATTCATAGATTTTGCTGCGGAGGTTTGGTCTAGCGATATCAAATCTGGCGATGTTTGAAGTGGCATAAATGCTTACCCACATAAATCTACAACCCATAAATACAAAAATCCGATATCAAAGGTGATATCGGATTTGAACTCAATAATTCAGAGTTCCAGCACGCTCTCCTCTCACGAAGTCTTTACATGTAATGATGTACGGATAATCGGGTATTTATCACCTTTTCGTTTACGTCTGGTAAAGGCTGATACAAGCTTCTAGTAATGTCGGATAATACTTGGTCGTATACTTGCGACACGACGCTAGAAATATCACTGGTTAATTCGTACATGCTATCTGCTGGTTGGGTCGCTTCAGTGCTTGATGCAATCTCGGTGAGTGCATGCATCGCACGTGTGCAAATGGGTGACCCACTGCTGATAGGGCAGATAATCGATAATTGGTTGAGTTTACGGTGTGTTTGAGATGCGTAGAATTTGAATCTCGCATACTCCTCAGGCTTCTCCATATCAGGTATGCACATGCGTAACTTGGTCAGGATTTCCATGCAGTCTAAGATCTGTTGCCAATTCATGTGATACTCACGGCTCATGTCTTCTCGTTCAGACTGAATCAGCCAGATGATCATCACTTCATCCATCAAGAACATGCTATGGCGAATTGTTTTGCCATGAATCGATTGGTTACGCACCAAGCTGCGGTTTTGCCAATCACTGTGCATGGCAATGAGCTTAAGGTGATAGATGCGGTACATAGGGCGACTATCGAACGAGACATGAGACTGAAGTAGCTCAGATACCTCAAGTATGTTGTCGTAAATCTCGTTCACTTTACGAATCGACTCACTAGATAATCGATAAGCCAGAGCGTAGTGCGTTGCCGCGCGATGTTTGCGTGATAACAACAATAATTCTCTAAGCAGAACTAAGGTTTCAAACCTGTGTGATAGCGCTGTTTGTCTCTTCCTTGAGAAATGAAACAGGGCCGCAAGTACTAATAGGGATAAACCCACTGAAATAACTACAAACATATTCAACTCCTAATATTTGTATACCTACTTAGTGGTAGTGCAGACACCGTGCCAAAATAAATAAGTGTTATATTTCAGTTATTTATGATTTATCTGTAATTATGGATGATCAATGATGGTGCATAACTTCACCATTCGAGTGAATGCTTCTCATATTTTGCAGAATTTTTTGAGAGGTTAGTCGTTGGCGAGGAGATGGATCTTAGATTTCAGTGTAGGAAATGAAGAAGGCCTCACCCTTTATATACTTTTAACTAGAAAAAGCAGTAAGAGTGAGGCCTTTCAATGTTCATTTCTGAGTTTCGCTATCTTTAAGTGCTAAGTGCTAAGTGCTAAGTGCTAAGTGCTAAGTGCTAAGCGTTTAGCACTAAACGTTACGCAAGCTTAAGGTCGAACTCAGTGCGGTACATCACCATATCTTCAATGGTCAGTACTGGCATGTTGTGAAGTTTGCCGAAAGCAACGATCTCTGGCGCTTTTGCCATTGTGCCGTCTGGGTTGGTTACTTCACATAGTACGCCAGCCGATTGAAGACCAGCCATTTGCATAAGATCCACAGTACCTTCTGTGTGACCACGGCGAGCAAGTACGCCACCTTTACGCGCACGCAATGGGAATACGTGACCAGGGCGAGCAAGGTCAGTAGGCTTAGCTGTTGGGTTTGCAGCTGTCTTGATCGTTGTTACACGGTCAGCGGCAGAAACACCTGTTGTTACGCCAACTTTTGCTTCGATAGTGACGGTGAACGCAGTTTGGTTTGCGCTGTTGTTATCAACAACCATAGGTGGAAGTTCAAGTTGGTTTGCTTGCTCGTCGGTTAGACATAGGCACACAATGCCGCTGCATTCGCGGATCATAAGCGCCATTTGAGCATTGGTTAGGTGTTCTACTGAGTAGATGATGTCGCCTTCGTTTTCACGATCTTCATCGTCAAGTAGAAGTACGCCACGACCTTCGCGCAGAGCTTGCAGTGCGTTCTCAACGCGAGTGATTGGTTCGCCAAATTCGGCAAGTAGTGAAGACTGATTCATGGTTAAACTCCTAAAATATCACCAGAATCAGGGCTGTATGAGGGATCTCAACCGAGCACAACAAAGCCTACTCATTACAAGTCGACTTTAGCTCATTATGGTTTTATCCAAAACGAAATGCACCCGTCTGAGTTGGAGGCATCAACCCAATAGATAGGTGCGCCTTTCCAACTTAAACGAGTGTGTTTCCATTCTCTCTCATCCGGACTATAACCGTCGGCTCTGGCATCTCACCAGATCTGCTGACCTCGACGAATCGAGCGCTCGCGGGCTTATCTTTAGATTTTGCTAAGGACATACCGCCGGTGGGGAATTTCGCCCCGCCCTGAGAATAAAAATTAATAATTTGTTTTGCTTTGAAAGCAGACCAGATGGTAATCCTTTCGATAGTGGATTTAAAGGACTGACAGCAAAGTTTTTCAGATTCTGGCCTTATAATCAGGTAAGTGTTCACTTTATCGGCAGACCTTGGCGTGTGGTGTTTAGTCGGGCGCAGGTTATGTTTAGTGGGTTTTGATGTCTATATGTGCACAAGTGGATGGTCTGCATTATTGGTAATGACGTGACAGTTCATCAGCTCAATACTCAAGAGGCCCATTAATCGATTATTGTTACACCATGACGGCTTACTGACCGTTTTGACATAAAATTGATATTGGCGATGCTAAGCTGCGATAGCATCCGACCACTTTATCTCAAAGACCTTAGCCATGACTTCTCTGTTCTCTAACAAATCCAAAGGCTTATTACTGCTCGTTTTAAGCTTGTATTCTCTAGTACCCTTTTTGATCTTTGGATCTGACTTCGATCTTGGAAGCGCGGTTCTGCCTTTCTATGGTGCCTTTATGACGTTCGTGACTTACTCAGCGGGTAATCAAGGGTTCTTGGTGACGCTCGCTGTGTTGTCTTTAGTCTTGCTCACGATGAAGTTTTCTAAAGCTAAGTTAGCCAGCCTTTGCCTGCAGCTCGGTATGTTGCTGGTGCTTAGCTTTGCAGCGAAGACCTTCTTAAAGCATTCAACAGAGAGCCCCCGTCCTTATTCTGAGTATTTGGTAACGCAGGAAGTGGTTGAAATGCCAGAGCTGTTTTATGAGCTGCCTTTGGTAGAAAAAAATGCCGCGATTGAATCTGTGCAAGATAAGGTCAGCGAGTGGCGAACTCGTCATTGGCTTGGCGAAACGGATTACTCTTTCCCATCAGGGCACATGATCTTTGTCGGTGTGTGTTTGGCATTCTTTGGCGGATTGTTCCTAGAGGCGAAACGCTTTTATTTAGTAGGCGGTTTGTTGGTTTGGGCTGGTGGTGTCGCCTATAGCCGTGTTTGGCTTGGCATGCATCGACCTGAAGACTTAGCGGCGTCTATCGCCTTTGCGGGTTTAATTTATTTATTGGTGCCACTGATTCCAACGCAAAAGATAGAACCTTTATTGCCCAAGTTTTTAAGAGAGGCTTAAGGTTTTAAAAGCGATGTAAGCTTTTAAGACGAGCATAAATCTATATTTAACAAGCAGAGATTCTGGCTACTGATTGAGCCCGAGTTCTGCTTGTTTCTTTTTGGTTAAACCTAAGGACACAATTCGGTGTGACTCAGTGAGGTAGTACCTTAGTTCCTCATCCCTTTCTGGTGTGCTCTCAAAAAGCTGAATCCACTTCATGCCACGAGAAGCAAAGTAGGGTGCGGGTTTATAGCCCGGCTCTTCTTTGAGAAAGTCGAAATTCTGATCGGACGCCTTGAAGATAAACGCAGGCTCATCTTTCGGTCCCCAACCACCAATCGCAAACACCTTGCCACCCACTTTCCAAACGTGAGAGTTATTCCACTGCATCACATAACTGGTTGCAGGCAGTGACTCGCAGAATGTATTGAATTCATCGTAAGTCATAGAACGTCCTTTTATCTATTGGGTGTTTGAACTGTGGTTTTTAAGATGTCTTCCTTCTTGTTTTTATCGCTAATAACTAGCCAGCTAACCCCTGCCAGATTGCTGTAAAGCCACTGATAGAACATAGCAGCAATGAACCAATGCGTATCTTCTCTTTAGGGATGCTTTGTGTCGTCATCAATGCCACTTTATAACCCAACCAAGCCGCAGGCAGCAAAGGGATGGTAATGATCAAATGGTGCATGGTGAAGAAGCCAATTGGGATCTGAACAATCAACGAGATGATCGAACTAAACACGAAAAACGCAGAAAGGTTACCACGAAGCTGATTGGCATCTTGGTGTTGGAGCAGCAGTGCCATCGGCGGACCACCAATACCCGAGCTGGTGCCAAAGAACCCAGAGAAGAACCCCGCAATACCCATCTTAGTTGGGGTTGGTTCGAGTCTAAAGGGCAGTAAGCTAACAATCACGGCAAATACTACCAATAAGCCCAACCATAGTGATAACACGCTCGTTGAAACCATCACCAACAAAGCACCACCTGCCAGTGACCCCGGAATACGGCCCAGCAATGCGATTTTTAATCCGCCAATCGAGATATTCGCTCGATGTTTAAAAGCGTTGAATAACGAGATAAACAGACCAATTAAACAGATAGGCGCAGGTACATAATCTGGAGAGACCAAAAACAGCAGTGGGGCTGCAACAATGGCCAAACCAAAGCCGATTGCGGTTTGCACAAAAGAGCCGACAAAAATGAGTGCCATTGCGATAAGGACAGTCTGATCTATGTATTCCATAAGCCTGCGGATTAGTTTTAAAGGAGCGGGTGGATACTATAAATGAAAACCAAAACAATAGTCTTATTATTCAGTGAGGTTTATGCCAGTTTCGCTAGTTATAATTTCTATTATCGCGACCAACAAAAAAGCGAGTGAGTATCTCAGGATGCTTCCTTTCAATACTCACTCGCTTTATTGGAACGACTTGTTGTTTACGCTAGTGGGGGAGTCAGCATAAAACGTTAAGCCATTGCCAATTTCAGTCGCTCAATCGGCTTGTCATTGATTGGTAAATGGATAAGTGCTGCTGCAAATGCCAGTACCACCGTTGACCACCAGATTGGCTCGTAAGAACCGTAGTAATCGTAAATACGACCGCCAACCCAAGCGCCTAAGAAGCTACCCACTTGGTGAGTAAAGAACACTAAACCGTACAACGTCGATAGGTAACGAGCACCGAAGATCTGACGAACTAAGCCAGAAGTTAGCGGAACCGTACCCAACCAACAAAAACCAATGGCTGCACCGAAGATAGCCGCGGTTGACTCAGTCACAGGCAGAGTAACAAACGCACCGATAACCACAGTACGCACTAAGTACAGTGCAGACATAACGTGGCGTTTGCTGAACTTGTCGCCCATCACACCCCAGAAGTAAGACCCGAAGATGTTGAATATGCCAACGTAAGCCAGTGCCATCGCAGCGCTGCTCGCGGGTAGGTCTTTATCTGCTAAATAGCTCGGTAAGTGCGTTGCGATAAACATTACGTGGAAACCGCACACGAAGAAGCCCGCGTGAATCAACCAGTAACCTTTGTGAGCAAACGCTTCAGACAGCGCTTCTTTCAGTGTTTGGTTCTCTTCAGCTTGCGCTTGTTTGTTTGAGGCTGCTTTAGGCGCTCGCATGAACAGCGCAAAAGAGATCATCAAACAACACAGTACGCCAAACACTTGCATCGCACTTTGCCAATCAAACTCGTTCAGCATGTATTGTGCGCCCGGAATTACCGCGAACATACCAAATGAACCTGCAGCCGTGGTTAATCCAAACGCTTTAGCCGCGTGTTCTGCTGGCACAACTTTCGCCACTGCGCCAAGCACGATCACATAACTTGTCGCACTTAAGCCAAGGCCAACGAGTGCACCCAATGAAACGTAAAGCATGCTCGATTCGGTAGAAATTGAGGTAAGAAGTAAACCCAAACCGTAAGCACATGCACCTGCGATAATGATGCGTCTTGCTCCCCATTTGTCAGCGGCCATACCAACAAAAGGTTGGAACACGCCGAACAATAGGTTTTGTAGCGCAATCGCAAAGCTGAAAAACTCGCGACCTGTACCGAAATGCTCTGAAATTGGCATCATGAAAATGCCGAATGATTGTCTGATCCCTAGACTGATAATAAGTGTGCCTATCCCAAGCCATACCAGTAAAGGAAAACGGAAAATGCTCATTCTAATACTCTTAAATTAATGGTGGTGATGTGAGTGGTCTTGCGCTGACATGTGTTGGTCAGTCATCTCATGGTGATGTTCGTGCCCAGAATGCTCATGCGCTGACTGCTGGTGGCAGCCACTGCTCACGGCATGCTGAGCCAAGAGATCAATCAATGGCTGACTGTGATGCACAATAACCAAACTAATGACAAGAAATAGCGTCATTCTGGCCAATTGGGCAAAAAGAGATTGTGAAAACATACGGTGTTGACATGCGCTCAATGTTGTAAGAAGTCGCGCATCATAGTGATGAGTAGGTCATGTATCAAATGACCATTTGTGATGTAGTCTATGCGTTTTATGCATAGATTATCGCTTGATTGGAATTGGGACAAAACGTGTTCAATAAATAAGAAAACTTGAAGCTCGTTGGTTAATACAAACAAGTATCTAATTAAGAATGAAAGCCTAAATTCAGGTTTATAACTATATGTTTAATAGCAGCTTTCACAAAGCTGTAAAAACTAATATACAAACTAATCACTAAGCAACATTGCTCGTTCACTCGACTTATCTGTCAAACATCGTAAATTTGGGCATAAATCGTTTCAAGACTACTGAAACGCGATGTTAAAAGATTCAGGGAGAGTCATTCACATGGATAAAGATCATAACCTTCGCGAAAACTTACTGGCACTGATCTTAGGTAGCGCACTGGTTTCACTCGGCGTTATCTTTTTCAACCAAGTTGGTTTGCTTACCGGAGGCACGGCTGGTCTAGCGATCTTCATTACCAAAGTAACAGACCTAAGCTTTGGCCAAGTATTCTTCGCACTTAACTTACCTTTCTATATTTTGTCGGTTGCTCGTATGGGCTGGCGCTTCACCATCAATACGTTTATCGCTGTTTCGATTGTTTCGTTCGCTGTGGATCACTTGTATCACGTGATTCAAATTGCTGAAATTCATGCATTGTATGCAGCTTTACTTGGTGGTGGCTTGATTGGTACCGGCATGTTGGTGATTTTCCGTCACAAGATGAGCTTAGGTGGCTTCAACATTCTGGCATTGTTCTTACAAGAACGTTTTGGAATTCGAGCGGGTAAGGTGCAGATGGCATTAGACTGCACGATTGTTGTGCTTTCTCTGTTCATTGTTGATGTGTCATTGGTTCTTCTGTCTGTGCTTGGTGCGATAGTCACCAACTTGATTCTAGCGATGAATCATAAACCGGGGCGCTATCAACCTGTGGTAAAAGCGGAAGCTGCGTAGTTCGGTTTGCTCAAGCACTTGGTTCGCTTAAGCACTCGATTCGATTAAGCTCTAGATTTGTTTAAGTAAAGCGTGATTTGCAGATTATGAAAACAACAAAGCCAGCATCAATTGCTGGCTTTGTTCGATTGAAATAACGGATTCGATGTAGCGATTAACACTTGCCGCAGCTGGCGTTCGGCTTAAGCTCGCAATCAATCACATTGCCTTGTTGATCAAGGGACAAGTTACAACACTGTTCGAACAGGTTCTTAAGATCAGCACGGCTTTTTTGCACGCGGGATTTAACCGTTGAGTAACTGACATTCTGCGCTTCTGCGATCTCTTTCTGGCTTTGACCTTTGATGTCGACGGCAAGCAGTAGCGATGAACTTTGTTCTGGCAATGCCTGAATGAAAGGTTCAATACACAATGAAAGCTTCTGCTTAAATTCAGAGTCGTGGTCTAAATCGGTAAACCACAGATCTTCAGCACCAATTTGGCTATCACGTTGTTGGCGTGCATGCTTACGGTAGAAGTCGATAATGGTGTTGTTGGCTAACTGGAACAGCCAAGCCTTAACACTGCTCGCATCTTGTACCTTATCTAAGTTCTGATAGGTCTTAATCAAGATATCTTGGAGCAAGTCGTCTACATCCGCGGAGTTGTTGACCTTTGAATGCAGGAATGACTTTAATGCTTGCTGATACTCGGCCCAGACTTGTTCGAGCTTCAAAGGTGCCTTATTCAAAGCTGCCCTGTTCAAAGGTGCATTAGTTGCACTGTTCATTTACGCAACACTCGTCTTGTAAGAAATCAATCACACCTTCTAGGCACTCATACTCCGCCACGCAGAATAGAGTTCTTCCTTCTCGTCTTTGGCTGATTAGGCCCGCAGACGCCAAGCTTGATATGTGGTGAGACAAGGTAGAACCGGGAATGCCCAGCTCTTCTTGTAGGCCGCCAACTGCAATGCCTTGGTAGCCAGCTTTAACGACACTCTTATAAATGGTTAGGCGAATAGGGTGCCCCAACTCTTTAAGTGCTTTCGCAACGACTTCTAAGTTCATAGTAACTCCTCAAGATTTAATTTCGATGTTAGTCGAAATGTATGTCGAATTCAAATTTAAAAACGGTGTCTGTATAAGTCATTGAAAAACTGTGTTTTCGAAAATCATTTCGATTTTTATCGAAATAAAGCTTGATCTGAAGCTGTTTATTTCTATAATTCGAGAATATTCGAAATTAAGGGTTGGTTACTTTTCTCATAGAGCCCGACCTTCAATCCAGTTTGGAGTTAATTATGAGCAATGAAATGTTAACAATGCTAAAAGACGCACTTGATATGTTCGCTTTCTTAGCAGTAGAGCTAATTATCCTTTTCTTAGCGATCAGCTACATTGTTGGGATTCTTCAAGAGTTCCTTACACCAGAAAAGATTCAATCTATCCTGAGCTCACGTAATGGTAAGGGGTATGTGGTTGCTGCACTATTGGGTGCAATTACACCTTTCTGTTCATGTTCGACCATTCCTTTCCTAAAAGGATTGCTGCGTGCAAGAGCGGGTTTCGGTCCAATGATGGTGTTCCTATTCGGTAGCCCACTATTGAACCCAGTGATCATTGGTTTGTTCGTGATTACGTTCGGCTGGCAAGTCGCTGTGTTCTACTTCCTTGTAGCAATGACGGTGTCTGTAGTGGCTGGTTACGCACTTGAGAAGCTTGGCTTTGAGCGTTACGTAAAACCTGAAGCGTATGAATCAACAGGTTCAGCTTCAAGCTGTGGCACTAGCTGTGGTGACTCTGCTCCTAAGAAAGCAGCACCGGCTAAAGCGGAATCTTCATGTGGTACAAGTGCATGTGGCGAACCTACACCCGTAATGGCGAAAGAGACATCTTGCTGCGATTCTAAAAAAGAAGAGCCACAAGTAACGGTTTCATGCTGTTCAGCGGATGGAAGCGTAACAGCTGAAATCGTAGAGAAGAAAGAACCTAGCCGTTGGATGAGAATTTGGTTCTCAACTTGGAAAGACTTCAAACAAGTTTTCCCTTACCTAATGATGGGTATCGCGATTGGTTCATTCATCTACGGCTTCATACCTACAGACCTTATTGCACAGTACGCTGGTGAAGGTATGTGGTATGCGATTCCAGTAGCAGCCGTGATTGGTATTCCACTGTACATTCGTGCTGAAGCGGTAATCCCACTAAGCGCAGCTCTAGTACAGAAAGGTATGGCGCTGGGTTCAGTAATGGCATTGATTATTGGTAGTGCAGGTGCAAGTTTAACGGAAGTTATCCTGCTTAAATCAATCTTCAAGAACCAAATGATTGCAGCATTCCTATTCGTTATCTTAAGCATGGCGATGGGTGCAGGCTTCCTATACAGCTTCATCTTTGGTTAATCAGGCTTGATTCTAGGATAACTCCCCAGATACCAAGAGATAGACAATAAAAAGAGCTCACTTAGTTGAGCTCTTTTTTTGTTTAACTGCTTATCAAATAGGAATATCAGACTGGGCTTGGTAGTGCGGCAGAAGTACCGTGCGCAGCGAAAGCATTGGTAGCTAACACATCGCAGTGGTGACGATTAATCGCATCGCCGTAGTTGTTGGTTATGCCGGGAAACTGAAAACGATACATTGGAATACCATAACGGCGCTCTCTCTGCTGGCCGATTCTATCTTTGCTTGTCCATAGTAGTCGGTTCTTAGCTGTGTAAGTCATACCGTGCATTTTATTGAAATACTCTTCATGACTGCGCATTTGCTCGTACAGTTCGATAATGCGTTGTCGAGAGAAGTTCAATGTCGTACTTGGTTTAAGCTGCGTGCCCCAACCGGTTAATACCTTTTCCATGAAATCTCTTGTCACCAGTCCTGGGCCGGTAAGTAATCCCGCGCCTTTGCTTCCGCCTGAAGTGTTCGCA
Organism: Vibrio sp. 10N.261.46.A3; assembly: GCF_041472995.1. Lineage (NCBI taxonomy): Bacteria > Pseudomonadati > Pseudomonadota > Gammaproteobacteria > Vibrionales > Vibrionaceae > Vibrio > Vibrio sp. 10N.261.46.A3. The sequence goes on from NZ_JBFRRH010000107.1 coordinate 92,373, forward strand.
TTCCCTACCAAAGTGCCGTGTCGGCCGGGCATGTAGGTGGTGTAATATTGAGTTGAAGGGGATAAGCGAGGCATTCTCGCCTTGAAAGCCAATGAACGTTCGTCTTCAGCAAAAACACATACGATTTGTTTGACGTTTTTTCCCAGTAATTTGTAATCCTTGAATGCGTTCATCCCACCGGGAACTGGGTCACACGCAAAGATGTTGACGGGAATATGGCTAAGCTTGGGATCTTTAAGCATTCGGTTCGCCAATTCAAAGCAACTCACACCACCACGGCTCCAACCTACGATGTTAACTTGGCTAATGGGCTTGGTTTGGCGTTCAATCGCTATGTTCTGTTGGCGAGCAGCGATACCTTGTTTTAGATCGGCTGCCAGTGCTTGTGAGTCTTTCAACCAATCCTGATATTTTTGGTTGGTTGCGAAAGGCCAAGCTGATTTTTCTGGGCGAGATTCACTGAGCAGGCCTTTAGCTCGCTTCATGTAGTCATTCTTATCTTGTTGGCTTCCGCGCAAGATATTCAGCACATGGCGCATGTTGCTGTCGATACCTTTGCCTAGCAACGTTCCCTTAACTCCGGAGTACGTGTCATCTTTGCCTTGCTTCAACCATTCGTTTTTATTCCCACTGCCGACGCCATCCACTTGGATGTAGTCAATCATGTCTCTGCCAGTCGTATTCTTCGCTAACGTAGAAATCAACTCACCTGAAACATAGTTTTTATGATTGTTGTCTTCTGAGTTTGATCCTGTACCACAGAAGAATACGGTAAAAATTGACATATATTCCCTTAAAATAATTCACCGAAATTATCGGAAGTATAACTGTAGAATCATAAGCTTGGAGCGGAATCTCCAGTAATTGGTAAAGGTCAGACCAACAACGGGCAGAAATGGAACGAAGCGCAAGTTTTATAAATTGCATGCTTTGTGGTTTTTTGGAGATGTTGAGATGGGTTACGACTGTCAAGAAATATCAATCTAAGTGTCACAATACTCATCGTTATTTTGTCTAGTATCAAACAGCAGGCTGATTTTGCCCTAGCGCTAAAATCTAATGCCTACACTTTGTATAAATACGTGCTGTCTAAGGGTTACAACCTAAGGAGCAGGTAATTTATAACAGATCGCTTTCGAGCTTAGATTAAGGTTGATAGGAGGGAGTATGTTCGCAATACACAGGGAGTATGAGTTACAGAATCAGCAGCATTTTCATGCACACATTCAAGTAAAGCCAACAGGGAATCTAGAGTTTGAAATTTTAGAGTCTCATGAACACCACGATACGGATTTTAGTCATTTATCGTTTGAGACTGAACAAGGGAACACCAAAGTGCTTGGGCGAGATGAAAGTGGTCAACAGACGGATTGGCAACTTTTACTGGCAGAGGAAGATGCAAAAGAACTTAATCACTTGGTGGTTTTGGTGTCTGAGCAGTATGAGACGTTAATGCGAGACCTGATGTGACGAGGCAAGTTTGCAATAAGTTGAGCAAAGCAAATATCGGTAACCCAAAAATCAAAAGCCCGGCTAATAACCGGGCTTTGCTAATTATGGCTGTGTCTCATCGGGCTAGAAACCGCGAATGTCCAGCTCATTATTGATCAACACAACACACTGAGAAGCAAACAGCATGTTCGGGCCTAAGCTGATCTTTTCTGTCCCTAAGCGCTTTAAGCTGTTGTAGCTTTTCTTCGGCATAGGGATGTGGTCAGTCAGAAGGAAACATGGGTTTTCAGCAATCTCCGCATCACGGATAAAGTCACCTTTCTTATCCATCATGTATAGCTGGTGGTCTTCAGCCAGTTCTTTGACTAGTTTTTCAAAGCTCATAGTGCGAACGATGATTCCCGGTTCAACCTGACGAGTCTGCTCTTTGGTCATACCTTGAGAAGCATCAACCGCTCTTACTACCGCTGATAACAATGCCGATTCATGAAAGCCACCAATGTTGGTGATCTCATTTGAATCGAAAGTGATCGTACGTGAGAAGTCTTTAGTACTTTCTAATACAAGGTGCACGGTGACATTCTCACGATGAGATTGAGCTACGAAGATCGTGTTCATAAGAGTATGAGCCAGAATCTCAGTATGAGCGTCTTGCCCAACACCTTCTAAGATAAGTTTGCTCTCTGTAGGGGCTGCGCGAGCGCGTAATACAAATGAACGCATGGAATGTACCTTGTCAGTATGTGATAAAGCGAAACGGACTTTATCAACATGAATTGATGAATAACCAAAATTGTGGCGGTATGTAACTCTTTTCTATTAATGAAGTCAAATGGAGTTGCACTTAGCAACAACCCGTGAACTTTGAGTATTAAATAGAGAATGACCACATTACAAGACGGTAAGGGTTGAAGCGAACCAATGTTTACATAGATAGTATGCGCAAATTATTAGGTGGCTTGCAGAAGGAAGTAGTCGATGAAGTTACAAAAGATCAATAAAGAAGAATATAGAAAGAAGATGAACTTGTTGTTGGTCTCATTAGTTGGGTCACTTGCATTGTTTGCCATCGTATTCGGCACCATTCTGATTGAATTGTTTGGCTCGGCGACTTCAATTACTGGTGAATCGACAGGGAACTTTCATTTGAACGTACTTGGGGTGATCTTATCTGTCGCTTTGAATGCGTTTATCGCAAGCCGAGTGAAAGGGCATGAGTATTTCAAAGAAGCGCTTTATGTTTGGAACCTGAAACAAATCCACAATCAAATCTATCGGAAGCTCAAGCGCATTCAGCCAAAAGCGGAACAAGGCGACCGAGACGCGCTGACCATTCTTTACTTCTATTACACTACGCAAAAACAGGTATACGACCTAGACAATAATACGTTGACGATAAAAACGGTTCAGCAGTCGCTAGATAACATCGTAGAACTGAGTGATAAATGGAGTATTGAACTAGATATAGAGGCATTTTCGAAAGATCAAGTCGCGAAATATTAAGTGATATGCCTGTAATTGTATGAGCTTTGACCTGTGAAAGAAGCTTTTGACGTAAAAGTAGACACTTAAGCAACTTTTTTGAATTTTTATCAAAAAAGGGGTTGCCATGTTTTCGATGATCTCTATAATGCCGCCTCACTGACACGGCAGACGCCACAAGGCTTCAGCGGTAATCAGTAAGACGGAAAGTTCGAAACAAATTAATTTTAAAAAGTGTTTGACACTTAAGATTAAATCGCTAGAATTCACGTCCGCTTTCAAGGGTTTCTTTGTAAAAAGAAAGTTTCGATAAGCAAAGCTCTTTAACAATTTAAACCTATCAATCTGTGTGGGCACTCGTTGATGAATATCAAAACGTCATTCTCAGGAATGGCAGTTACTTCGGTAACACAATGATTTCAATGAACTGAGTGACCAATCAAGTCTTAGGACTTGGCACAGTCAATTCATTATCTTTCTGTTGGAAAGATAATAGCTTTAGAATTACATGTTTCTGTTCTTTTTCGAAAGAACGGTAAATATTAGTTTTGAA
>NZ_JBFRRH010000108.1:0-563 GCF_041472995.1 Vibrio sp. 10N.261.46.A3
TTACCTGTATGTCATTGAGGACATCTACAGTCGAAAAATTGTTGGTTATGAGGTGTATGAGCATGAATGCGGTGAGCTGGCGTCAGAACTTCTGCAACGAACGTTGATGCGAGAGCAGTGCTTCAATCAAGCGCTGGTTCTTCACTCAGATAATGGTGCGCCGATGAAGTCGTTGACGTTCAAAGCCAAAATGGAAGAGTTAGGTATTACTTCATCGTATAGTCGCCCAAGAGTCAGTGATGATAACCCGTATGTAGAGTCATTATTCCGCACGGTAAAGTACATGCCAAGCTGGCCAACAAAGGGCTTTGAAGCAATCGACAGTAGTCGACGTTGGGTTGAATCCTTCGTACGCTGGTACAACACCGAGCACAAGCACAGCAAGCTGAATTACGTCACGCCTTCAGAGCGTCACAATGGAAAAGATAAAGAGATCTTGAAGCGTCGTGTAGAGGTATTGCTTGCTGCAAAACAGCGAAAGCCTGAGCGGTGGTCTGGTGATATCAGGAACTGTGCGCCTGTTGGTGACGTTCACCTAAATCCAGAAAGAGAAGCTGCTTAAT
>NZ_JBFRRH010000109.1:0-22748 GCF_041472995.1 Vibrio sp. 10N.261.46.A3
CCGAATTCCTCCAAAACTAAACACCTGACAAAAATCACTTCTGGCCACTTTTCGGCATAACCTCAACAGGTGGTACTTGATGCCAAATAATGTCACTTGTGCCTGTATAGATTTTTGTTGTTTTAGCGTTCGCGTGTGCCATTCGCTCGGTAGCACTCTGCCCTTGTTGTTCAATCATGCGAGCAGCCAGCCCTCTTATTTCATGATAGGTCGGCCTTAACGATTTCTTTAGGTGGCTATAAAGCCCTAATGAGTCTCGAACCTTACTGAACTCTTTACTTATATTGTGGTGATGTACTTGGTAAAGATGGTCGGTCTCTTTGGAAATACCACGTTGCTGCTGTTTGGGTTTACGGTGAACGATATAAGGACAAATCAATCTCGATGTTTTAGAAAGATCGACAATGTCTTTAATCGTTTGAGTAACAGGAATGGCAACAGTGGAAGCATCGGACTTTTTAACCTTCTCTCGGTGAACATAAAGCATTCCATACACAGCATGCCCATCAACATACTCCACCTCTTTGTCAGGATTCCAAAGAATCCCACAAACACCTTCCCGTGGTTTGTATATCCGATAACGAAGCCTATAGATCTCCCTCACAGCATGAGTCGTCTCAAGTGTTAGGCTCATTGCTACCTTAAGAAACAGTGGCGCTGCATCGTAGACCTTTTGATAGTTTTCAATATCTAGGTCATGGCGAGCCTTTGTGTAATCTTCTCTGGTCAATCGACGCTGTTTTTTATTGAGAACAAAATTACTCTCAATAGCGCTTTCATCGGCAAGGTAGGAAAACACCTTTTTAAGGTTACTGATTTTATTGTTGAGCTGACGATTATTTAACTCTGAATAGTATTTCGAAAGGAACTCGTTGATGTGCTGTAACTTGATCGATTTGGTTGGCAACCGCCCCATGAACTCATCAAGGCGGTAACAGTCCCTCTCCAAATTTCGATAAACGTCTTTGGAAAGCCGTTCTTCTTTCTTCACACGAGACAACACTAATGGAAGCCAGTCTTTTAAAGGCCGATTGAATTTGTCCTTTCGACCTTTAGAGACAGCTTTGCGAAATGGGGTCATCTCTGAAAGGGAAAACGCGCTTCCTAGCTCAGGACGATATTGCAAGTTGTAAACATGCGCAGCTTGTATCGCTTCTTGCTCTACAGTCCCGATAGGAAATAGCTTCTTCACACCATCTACGGTCGTAAACCGAAATCGAGATTGACCCCTATGGCTCATTTTCACCAAGAATGGAGGGTAATGAGCCGTTTCTTTACTTCTAGCTCTACCAACCATTTATGACTCCAAGAATCTTAGAAGTTCACTGACCCTGTCTGCAGGGTTCCCTATCTCGTCGTCAACACAGACTAAATATCGGCCCGTTGGCGTTCTAGTGCCCTCAAGCTTGCCATGTTTAATCCAGTTTATGATGGTGGTATTGCATATCCCTGAATCAGGGTAAAACTCATCAATAAATTGTCTAGGTCTGATTTTACGCGTCGCCATGTCGTTCTCCTTACCTTTCTCACTACATGAAAATTAAGATTTTTCATCTACTGGTAGAAAAACTATGCACGATTTTTTCAGTGACATTCTATTTGCGCAGCAATTAACGAAAAGGATTCCCGAAGCGTAAAACGATTCAACGAATCGATTTCAAGCCCACTTTAGGGTGGACTAATACAGTAGTACCAAGTTACTAATCTATTGATTTTATTTGACTATTTCATTGGCCTTTTTAACCGTTTTTTAGGCCAATTAGAGCTTAACCACCAGCTCTAAATACATGAAATTCATATAAATCAATATCATACAGCTAAGATTACTACCAACATCGGGGTTTCACCGTTTTTGTGCCCTCAAAAACGTCGTAAACAGGTTATCGAATCCAAACTAAAGATACCTACCCACGCGCTCTACTTCTTTCAAAGCAATACCACGCAACATCATAAGCTTCTTGAGCGGTGATATCTCCTTCATCCATTGACTAGCCGATTCACCTACTCTCGAATCAGCTCTTTGCTCAGCCTTTTATACAATTCAAAAGCTTCTGTTTTAGATATCAAGTTTCCAAGAGCATATTGATGAGCTAGCTCAATATCGTCGCTTTGATTGGAGTAATAGCGCTTGGCGACTGCAGCACACTGGCTCAGGTTGGTGTACCAGCTGCCGTCTTGCTCAGCCACAAAGTAATACGCAGCTCGAACCAACTTCTTTCCAATCACCTTAGCTACATCCGCATCAGTCATTGTTTTGAAACTCGGGGGCATTTGCTCAAGAAAAGTAGACAAGTCATCATTGAGAGCTTGAGCGATTTCAATACTTGGCTTGTATTGCGGAAACTCTAACGATAAATCATTACCCCAAATGCAACAACAGCAATGCTTGATCCAAAAGTGCCAATGATACTTTTCTGTGGGTTGCAGAACCTCTGAGAGAGACCCTGGATCAATATCAAGCTTAGTCACTTGAGGATAGGTTTGGGGTATGGTGTCGGAAAGTAGGTTAAAGACTTCCTTTTCTCTCTGACCAACAGGCGTCGCGAGTACGATAGAAACATCCAAATCAGAGCCACCAACAATGGCCGTTCCTCTAGGTACGCTTCCATACAAGTAGATACCATCAACTTGACCTGGAAGTTCTCTTAGCAGCGAATCAACGACTGCTGACACCACGTATTGAAATTCAGGCGCAATGTTCTTTGGCGAATAAAGATTTTGAATGAACCCTTTTCGATCGAGCCCTCTATCTAGCTTCTGTATGCCACTTTCCATCACTAAGCCTTTTTCCAATCAGATCGAACAACCGCCAACACAACTGTATCCCACCATTGACCTTTGAAGAATCGATGATCTTTAAAACACGCTTCTTGTTTCATTCCTAGTGACTTACACAATTTAATCGCAGCCAAGTTCTTGCTTATGGTTTCCGCGTAAATACGGTGTATGCCTAACTCTGAGAAACCAAAATCAGTGAGGGCTTTAGAAGCTTCTATAGAAAGCCCTTGTCCCTGAATTTCCCTCGAGAAAGCACAGCCCATCGAAGCTTGTTTATCGCCCTCAAGGCGCAAACAAACGGTTCCAATAAACTTCCCCGAGTCTTTGCTTTCAACCGCTAGCTGATAGGACTGGCGAGGTACTTCCAAAGCCTGCGCAACAAACAACTGAGTTAGCTCTCGATATTTGTTAGGTTCGCAATCACTTTCATCATAGAAACGTTGATACTTTGCGTCTTGAGAGATCGCAACAAAGGCACACTCGTCTTCAAGACTCATATCTCGAAGAATCAACCTGTCAGTTTCCAGCTTAAACATCAAAATTCCTTTTTATTTTATAGCCATGAAGGGAAAAGCCTCGGAGGTGTTTACTCGTATACTTTCCTGTTATGCTTCAACCAACCATGAGTGTGATGATTACGAGGATCTTTGTGCGTCCAGTGCATTACGCCACCTTTTTTGTTCCATTCATATTCACCATAAAACTCAACTCGGTCGCCCTTTCCCAAGTCCTGAACACGAGGAGCTAAGTCAATATTATGCGCGACTAGCAAGGTTTGTCCGCTATCGAGTCGTAAAATGAACTTCTGATGTCGAGAACCTTTATTATCATCTGGCAGTACTCGATACACCGTACCTGAGCCACGTACTTGAACATTACTTTGATGGTTTTCGTAAGCTTGCTTAAGTCGCGTATCATTCGCTTGAACATAACTAATGCCGAAGCTAAGCAGCACCAAAACTAGAGCGCAAAATTGTTTCATTCCCTTCATTCCTTTCGTTTCCCATATCTGAGTGTTGATTTGGGATACTGGCTGGTCATCCCCTCTTCTAACGATGTTTGTACTGAGTTGGGCAATAACCTCTCGATACATCGGTATTACGCAACTTTACATGTTTAGTCGAGCGCCCAGAAACACGAGAGCGCCACAGCTTAAAACTGCCGAGCTTAAGATGACTACGCATAAAACGAATCACTTGCGATTCATTCAAACCAAATTGCTGTTCTATTGCTTCAAACGGCGTTCTGTCTTCCCACGCCATTTCAATAATTCTTGATTCATTTTCTTTAGATAACATTGGGCATACTCTTCCTTAATAAACTGGGAGAAATACGCTCGTTCTAAATTTAAAGATCACAGGACAAACACTTTGAATTGGCGCGTTATAACGTTCAATAAAACAACAAGCTAGCAGCGAGGCAATCATGGGGTTAAATGAGCTTGTGCGAACTCTCTAAGCACTCTCGCATTGTCGTGGTAATTGCTATCCCCGCACTTTATGCCATCGACTCTGATGTCCGGTCTGGAATAAGCAGGTATAACATCTCGCTCATAAGACATCACTACCCCTCTGTCAGCAAAAATTGCGCAGAAGGAATATTGAGGAGCTCTTGAATACGTTCCAGAAATCATCTCCAACCACTCCCTCTATTCAAAGCCGCAAAGATCACCAAAAATGCCGTGACTTAAGATTCATACAGATAACTATTACACATATAAGCGCAGTTCTCTCAAAGTAACCTGCTCTATTGGTGCTGTTCCGAAAACAAAAAGCTCGCCATACAATGACGAGCCTTAGTGATTATGGGAGCTTAACGGTTATAAGACCCAAGCATTAACCGATCTAGCCATTAAGACACTTGATCGCGTAAAGCCAATTCAACGTTTTTCAACACTTTGAACTCTTCTCTAGTACAACCGCGCGCCACGGAAACCCAATGGTCGCCAGTTTCATCGGCTCCTTTAAACTCTGCACGCAACTCATATCGTCGCCATGTAACAAACGCCAAAATAAAGGTCAGTGCAAGCATAGGTAAACCGAACTGAGGAACAAATGCCCAAGTCGCTGCCGAGAGGACTAAAGCCAACGAAACGATATTGATTGCATTTTCTTTAGGACCCAATTGACGAATTTCTAACTGTTTGATTTTACGTAAGCTATACACATCTTTCTTAACTCGGAGTTCGTTAGAGCTCACCAGAAAATCTGATGCTTTGTATGACCTACGAAGTCGCACTAAATTCGCTAACCTGTTGCGTGTTTGATTCTTTTTCATCGCCTTTCTCCATGTCATTAAAGGTTAGTAAAAACTAATATAATCATGAAGTTAATGAATGAATGCTTATTTTATAAATCAAACCAATATTAAAATCAAGCCTATGCAATTATTAACAATTATAACAACACTACTTAGCATACAAAGTTCAAATGAAAAGAAGGTTTATTGAGGAGTCTACTCATCGTAAATCGATGTACTTTAGTTAAGTGAGATATAGGCCGATAATATTTCCAATAACCGACCAAACATACCAAACGGCGGGCATAATTCCTCCTGCTTTGTAACCACTTATTTCAACGCGATTTTTGCGACAAATTTCGTGTTCAAGGAATGCTGAACAGTAGTCACATAACGCTCCACTTATCATAAGCAGCATAACTTCTTAACCACTTATCCATTCGTATTTTAAATATCTGAATCACTCAATTGAACATATCAACATAGCTTATCGATTAAGCAATTGATCTCATAATGTAGAGCCTGTACGCTTACACTATGCACACGGTTACCTAATGGAGATTACGATGAACGAACTACTGACATGCGCTATGGAACAGAAACAACGAACAACGGTGACGAGTTTATTCGCAAGAAATGGATTTAAGATCGCAACGACTGACTTTGATGATGTGACTTTCGAACGTGAAAGTGTGTTGGTCAACGTTCGATTTGATTCCTCTTCTAACGTCGAATCGATTTCGGTTTTAAGCGAGTAGGATTTATCACCTCAAACGTTAGCGTAAAGCAGGTAAGGGCAATCAACTGAAGGTGTTGCGAAGCATCAGGTCTCTTCATTGACCAAATACAATTGTAAAATAGAGCTTATTGCCTGCCTTTCACTCCATTCTTAAAGTGCGCTAACTGCCAACGCTCAAATAATTCAATCTTATTTCTAAGCTCCCTTTCTTCTTATGATTAATTCTTCTCCACTTGTTCACCATTCTCATTTTCCTCAAAAAACGCATTAATGACAATTCTACCAATAATTAGCAATTCCATGAGCTTGGCTTATATTTGTTAGTACCCTTTGAACAAAAATCGAAGTGATGCCTATGCTCCTAACTCGGTTAATTTATGTCAGTACGCTCTGTGAAAGTTGCGATTCTCAGGCTTTGAACGACATTCTTCAGATTTCACACGACCGCAATAAGCAAAGCCATTTAACTGGCCTTCTAAGCCATAATGATAAGTATTTCCTGCAATGTATTGAAGGTTCGAGAACCGCAGTGAACCATACTTACAATCATATTTTGAATGACAAGCGACACAAAAACGTCATGATTTTATATTTCAAAGAGATCGATTGTAGGCAGTTTGGTGATTGGTCTATGGGTGATATTCCACAGTCTAGTCTAACCGAACTGGTTAATTTACAGTTTTCAACATCCGATCAGTTCAACCCGTATGAGATGTCAGGAGAAAGTGCTTATCGAATGCTTCTGGAATTGAAACAGAATTTGCCATCAGAATAGATCTTCGACCCAACTTAATCCCTAGAGTTAGCAACAAAAAGCCCCAACGTATGGGGCGTTTTGTTATAGAGACATCTATTCGTTATTCTTCGGTGAACTCTACTCGCTCTCGCTGCTCACCGCTTCTTGTTCACTGCCAGCAAGAGCTTGCTGTTCGGCGGTAATATCAGATTCTTTGAACACAATGAACGCGCGGCGGTTTAATGCATCGGCTTTTTCAGAGCGTTCATTAATCGCAGGCTGCAACTTACCAAATGACTTCACTTCCCAGATGAACTGCTTAGGGTCGAGTTTGGTTTTGAGGTATTCAACCACCGTTTCTGCGCGGCGCTCTGCCAACTTTTCATTGTAAGAAAGTGAACCCGCTTGGTCAGTGTGCCCTGCCACCATTATGCTACCTTGCAGGCCGCTCAACTTCGTTGTGAAGTCATCTAACTGCTTTAGATCTTCTTGTTTGAGTACTGATTTGTCGAAATCGAAGTGTGGTGTCATTGCCATATAAACTTTACGTTCTGGTTTTGGTCGCTCACAGAAAGGCATCTCTTCGTACTTCTGAGCTTCTTCAAACACAATAAATGCACGGCGGTTCTCCGCTCGGTCTTTATCCGTCTTACCAAACAGAAGAGGTTGAGTCTCACCAAGGTGTTTCACTTCCCAGTCATATTGCGTTGGGTCTAGTTGCCCTTTCAAATAATCTGCGACCGATTTAGCACGGTGCTGTGAAAGACGTTCGTTGTATTCCAGAGAACCTTTGTAATCAGTATGGCCGACAATCGTGATACGCCCTTTGAGGCCTCTGATCTCTTTAACAAAGGTATCCAAGTTGATCTTATCGAGGTCGCGTAATTGGTATTTATCAAACGCAAAATGTTCCGCGATGGCGATGTGTACTTCACGCTCTGGCGCCAAACACTCGCTGATTAAAAACTTAGACACGTCTATGCCAGCAAACTTGTCTCGGTTCTCCTGACTCACATAGGTGTCGGTTGCACAGCCGGACAGCAGCAAAGTACTCATCACTGCGCTTATTAGGAAAATAATTGTTTTCATCTTACTCTTAACTGTCACTTCGAATTCTCAATTTTCAACTTTCAACCCACTTTTAGGCTGGCTTAGATCTTACCGACTAAGTTAATGAACACACCGGATGCGTCGTAGTCATCATCATTGGTTAAGTCACTATCAAACGCAGAGAAGTTATAACCAATCCCCATTTTGAAGTTCTCGCCGATGTGCTTGTTCACCGAAACTAATGCACCGTGTTCTAGCTCATCGTTGAGAGTGTCTGTTTTCCAGTGGTATTCACCCGTCACATCCCACTCTTTCATCACGCGGTAAGAAGCGCTTAACCCGTATAGGTCGATATCGCTTTTAACCAGCTCATTCGAACCAGACGCTCGTTCAAAAGCTTGCTGTTTGTCTTTATGCGCGTACTTAGTACCGACATCCCAGTGTTGGTCGATCGAATAGATCGCTTCAACTTCAATGATCTGACTGGTCTCGTCTTGATAATCCACATCGCGATCCAATTGGTCGAAATCTGCAATATAGGTGTAGCGGCTCAGTAAGTTGAGTCTATCGTTGTAGATCGGACGATACGCGAGGCCGCCAGTGGCTTCGGTAAATTGCGCCATGGTTTCGCCCGTGGTTTCGCTTTCAGTGATGGAGTAGTTGTACTTACCAAATAGCGTGTACTCTTCCGTTAAGTGATGCGTATAACGGTTGGTGGTCACGATTTGTTGCAGTTCTCGCTGAGCGATGTCTGGATCGTCTTCACTCTTATCTACTCGGTATTCAAATTTGTGGCTTAGGGTGATGTCATCTAGGTCAATTGAAGCATTGAAGCTAATAGATTCACGCTCTGTGGTGATATTCTGGTCATCTTCAATTTCCCCAAGTTGATAACCGATCCCCATCTCGACATCTTCCGTCACATCGTAACCAAAGCCGTACGAGTCGATACGACCATGACCGTCGTTTTCATCAACAAACTGGTTCTCTTGGTAAAAGTCGACACTGCTGGTGAGGTCTGCACGCTGACCAACAATCACGTTGTTTTGACCTTCGTAGTTATCATCAACGTAAGTTACGTAGGTTGAGTGGTCATCGGTTACATCGTAAGTCACAGTCGCTTCTGCTACTTGGCCTCGGTCACCATCGGTGTATTCACCGCCAAGAGACAAGTCTTCAAACACTTGGAATTCAGCACCAATCGACGCGCTGTCGTTTTCATCATAGTCATCCGACTGATCGACGGTCTTTTGCCCTTTGACGTAAACGCTGTTCTCGCTGTCCCACATATATTCCAAACGCACACCCGCTAAGGTCGCATCGCTGTGCTCGTCGTTTTGGTTAAGCTCTTCAGTTTGTTGCCCTGCCGCCGAAACTTTGATGTGCTCGGTGATTTTAACTTGAGTCTCGATCTCAATCGTTTCAGTATCTGTTTCTAGATTACCATCGACATCGCGCTCTTCATTGGTCGAGAAACGAGACAAAACGGCTAAGCGATCAGTAGCTTGTAAACGAAGTTCAGCGCCGTATGCCTCTTGCTCTAAATCATCGCTGCTGCTTGCGTAGCTGTATCCCGCGTCTTTGTCTCGGTACCAAAGTTTTAGGTCATTACCCACAGCACCAAAAATGGTTGGAGCAAGATCATAAAGGCTAGTCACAGCTGTGATTTGGACACTGTCACCCTCGCGGTCTTCCAATGTGTCACCAATGGGCGTAAAGGTTAAACCACCATCGGTAGAGACGAAATTCGACTCGGTTTGCCTACCTTCACTATGCGCAAGCTCAGCCTTAATGTAGGTCCCTTCAGTAGCACGAAGCGTTAAGTCCGTGCCATAAGACTCGTAATCTTGATTGTCTTTCTCTTGGGTCGCGTACGTCACGCCAACGCCAATGTAATCGTTGATCCAGCCTTTGGCACGACCACCGTAAGACATCGCATCTAATGAGTCAGAACCTTGTGGGACGTACTCATAGTCAACAACCAGAAAGTTTTCGTAGTCGTCTCCGTTTTCAATCACGCTGCCAAAGCTGTCGGATAGAATGTTATCGAGTGGCTTGGTCAAAATAATGCGACCTTGGTACGGGTCAAAATCATAGTCGACGCCCGGCTCAAGTGGGATTTCATTCTGCACTAGGCCAGATTCATCTTTTACTTTTACATAAACCTTGTCGCTTCCTGGTACCGCTTCACCATGACGAAGGAAGTATAGAGAGCCGCCAGTGCCCAAGAACTCATCGTGTGCATACAACGAATCTGCTTCTGCGGTAAAACCGACCACGTTCAAACGGTCTTCACCGTATTGTGTAGTATCGCGAGTACGATAATCAGCTTTGAAACCATAGAGGCTACGGTTGTAATCGTTGTTCTCGGTGCCTGTTAAACCCGTGTTGTAGTTACCCCACAAGTATTGAGACTTATCGTATTCAACATTGAGGTAAACCTTGCCCTTGGTGTTGACTACTTTTTCGATGTTTGAGCTGTCACCATAGTTACCGTAATACAGCTCATCGTCGTCTTCGAGGATATCGAACACATCCGAATCGTCCGAGGCGAACGGATGTTTGAACATATCCTTTATCTCACTTTCTCGAGTATCGAAGTGAGTGGTCACGCGAAGCTTGTCACCAAATTTACCCTGACCAAAGTACGCTAAACGACCTTGGTTATAGATGTCATCTTGGTACTGGTCATCGACACTTAATGCATCGCTATTACCAGACACATTGTTCTTACCAACATAAAGATCAGCCAAACCCGTTTGCGCGTAATAAGTATCTGGGATACGAACGTACAGCTTGTAACGACGTTCATCACCATTATCAAACACAACCTTGGTTGGAAAAATGTAGGAGTCTGTTGGTAGGTATTGCTCGGCGTATAAATTGCCATCTTCAACGTCAAATTCGTCTTCACCGATGATGACTTTATCTACGCCCTTTAAGCCGGTGCCGATGAATTTCGCTAAGCCCGCATTGGTCGGTATGTTATGACGCATCAACTTAGCTTGGCCGTAACTTTTATCTTTACTCTCTTCATCGTCGTTATCGTTTCGATCGATCTCGACTTCAGAATCAGGCTTCACCAAATCCGTTACACCAACGGTGGTCACATCCATGTTGCCATCTTTGTCCCACGCTTTTAGGCGGAACATCAACTGCTCGCCGACATTAAATTGGTAGTCAACATCGGTTTGACCATCCCAATTGATGTCAGAGTCGTTCGCCAGTTTATCGCCTTCAAGCACAGCGATTGGCTCAGACAGACCAAAGTCATCCACTCGGTACACTTCCAACTGGTACTTTTTGATGTAGTAACCATAGTTGGTGGTAATGGTGAAACCTACGCTGTCTCGTAGTGTTCCCTGCTCGACTTCCAACTCATCGCTGACACTGACGTCTAATACTGGATCAAAGCGAGTGATGTCACGGCTTGCCCAAATAGCACCTTGTTCTAGGTAAATACGCGAACTGTCTTGGTCTTGGTTCGGCTTGGTGATTTCAATGCCAGTCGTCTCAGAACCAAGTTTTTCAAGCTTACCTGTGTCTTTCGCTACCGCCATCACAGGAATGGCCGTTAACACACACGTCGCTAAACGAGACTTACTAAATACTTTCATACAATTTCCAGATACGGTTCCAATAGCCTACTTCTGTTCACTTTGTTGGTCTTTACGATGAACGCTAAAGTTGAACTTGGTGAGCTTGTTCGGGGTAATTCGCAACACTTTCGGGTTTTCGCTTACCACTTCCATGGAGGTGGAGAGCGAATCAGTGTCCAACTTCACTAGGAAGTTCTTACCTTTCTTATTGAGTACCCATTGGTCGGGCACGTGGTAACGACCGTACTGGTCTGTGTAAATAACGATTCCCTCAACCGTCATCAACTTAACGCCCGGAATACCATCTTCGTAAATACCTTTGTTCTCGATAACGATTTCCCACAGGTAATCCTCGCCATCGCGATATAGGTTTCTGGTTACATTGAGGTTTTCCGCGCTCAGTCCATTTTTCTTGTCCGATTCATGCTTAAATTGAATCTGACCTTGTGCATCAAACTCGATACGGGAACCCGCCTCAGTCGTGACATAAAAATCAAAGCTCTGCTGTGTGCGAGTCTTGAATTGAATCACCACTTTGCTGGTTTCTGGCAGTGTTCGGTTCACTGAATGTCCCCAAAGGTCACCAAGCTCCAAACCTTGTTCAAGTACAGTGGTTATCGCACCATCTTGAATAGCAACGTCTTGACCATCACGAATGATGTGCGTCGAATCAGCGATGTAGCCTTGTGTTGCTAAGTTCGCAGTTAGCTCAACATCAAACGCGGTTGCATCAGCTTGGAATCCATCTTTGTTGTGATCTTCAAAAACTTTACCGATGATCGATGAGGTATCGAACACCTTGTCCGGCTCAATGGTCACTTTGGCGGTGTCTTCATTAGAAACAGCCGAGCCATCAACCTTCGCTACTGCGGTGTTGATGTAATCACCAAAGGTGGCACCTACCGAGACACGCAATAAGTAACGAATACGCAGCTTCTCGCCCGGATCAAAGTTCAACGATGTGAACATTAACTTGCCCGTATCTGATGGCTCTTGAGAGATAACCTGATCGTCTTCCGTACCAAACTCACCATCAATGCCGCTTAGCACAACTTCTGATGTATCCACGATGTATTTCAGACCACCTGGGTAACGGTCTTCCACAGTCACGTTCTTAAAGTAAGATTCATTGTTGTTCTCAACGATGATCTCGTACTCAACCGCATCGCCAACTTGCGCGGTATCTTGCAGTGCAGACTTGGTTAGCTCTAACTCCCCAGAGTTATCTGGAATCTTCTTGATGTGATTGGTGACGCTGTCGCTGGTTTCAGTACCGTCAGATTCCGTCGCCGTAAAGGTATTGGTAATGTCGTCATCCAAGCCCTTACCTAGCGTACCCACGACCTCAAACGTGTAGGCATTACGTTTGTTGGATTTCAGGTTAACGGTGGTATCTAAGTCTTTGCTCGACGGGAAAGAATGACGCTGAATAACCGCGCCCGAATCGTCGACTTCGACACCTTCAATTGTCCAATCGGTAAAGACTTTATTACCTGTGCTGTTTTGTAGTTCACTGATCTCATCGGTTAGACGAACATTAGCCGCGTTACCTTGACCATTGTTGGTCACGGCCAAGTAATAAGTGACACTGTCGTCATCTTCGGTGTATTCAGGCTTATCAGAACGTTTTTCAACAACCAGATCAGCACCCACTGGCGGCAAATCCAAAGCAGATACTTGGTCTGCTACTGCCTGCATCGAGGTTTCAGACGCTAACATGCCCTTAGAACGAGCGCGCATCGCTGGGCTACCAGTTAAGTCGAGGTAGTAACCAAGCACATCGATGTTAGTCAGCATGTCTTCGTTGACCGTCAATGTGAACGTGTAATCAATCTTGCCGCCCGGTGCGATGTCGACCAAGGTGAACAGGTCTTTGTCGTTATCAAAGGTGCCCGGTTGAGTTTCAGCCCCTTCTGATGTAGCCGTTAGTGTCCATTTATCAAACGCATTACTAAAATCACCATCAATATGATCACCCATTGATTCAGAGAACTGGGTGTAAAGCGCCACATCTTTGGCTATACCACGGCCTATGTTTTGCACCACTAAGTGATACTCAACCTGCTCACCTGGAACGTAATACGGGGCATCGGTAAACAACTCAGCTTGAACCACTGCCGCGACTGTTTGAACTGGAGGACTGATAACATCGCCGCCATCGACTTGCGCAGTATTAATGATGTGTCCGGTCGCGGTATCGACTACGGTGCCTTTTGAGCGGAACACAACAGTGCCGTGCGGCGCGATATCTACGTTGAACTCCGTCGGGCTAACTTGCTCGGTAGTGGTGCCTATTGTGGTTGAATCGACAACCAAAGAGGTGGAACCAGCCACAAAAGCAGGTCCTGTCGAACCGTTGTAGTATGCGACCTCAATCGACTCCATATCATCAACAACACTTAAGTCACTGATGTAGTTGTTCGAGGTGTTTTCAATGGTGATCAGGAACTCAAGCTCACCACCCGGCTCATACTCGGTTTGCACGTTGGTTTTCGTCGCAACAAACTCCGCCTCTTTCGGTGTGATAGTCACTACAGAGTCTTGTGGGGCGCCGTTGTAAGTGATGGTGGCCGTATTACTGATATCACCAATCGCTGTCGTGCGAATTAACGCTTTAACGTGGAAAGTTACTTTGCTCTGTGGCGCAACATCCATACTTACATCGATGTCTTCACTCAAGTCGAATGTCTTTGGAGTGACAACCGATCGATCATCCGAGGCTTCAAAGCTCACTTCCCATAGCAGGAATGCCGACTCTTGCTTATCAGCCGTCGTGTCGACTTGAATGTCACTGATGATGTCTTGAAGTTGAACACCAGATGCAAACGCATCAGAACTGTTGGTTACGGTGATGTCGTAGTTAATCAGCTTGGTTACTTCATACGATGGCGTATCAACCGTCTTCTTGACCGAAACCGTCGCCAACACTGGTGTACTGGTAGCACTGTCATCAAATGTTGTGCCGTCAAAGGTCGCTGATGCGATGTTAGTGATATCGCCTGTCGCCAACGGATTAGTCGTCACTTGAATAGTGAAAACAATGCTGTCTTGAGGTGCAATATCGAGCGTCTCATTAAGGTCTTCACCACGGGTTGCATCCGGTACTGGGGTTTCACCGGTTGTCGATACCGCAGATATTTGGATTGAAGCAGGGTCAAAAGCTTGTTCAGTCGTACCGCCTGCGATCGTGGTTTCAACCGACTTCAGCGCATCTTCAATAGCAACATCTTCAGCCCAACCTAAGCCGTTATTCTTAACCGTTACGGTGTACTGAAGTGCCTCTCCCGGAAGGTACTCTGCTTTATCGACGTCTTTAGTGATCTCAACTTGCGCATCTTCTGGAATGTAGGTCGCGTCGGCAGAGTGCTCACCGTCGTCGCTATCAACTTTAACGACGTTAGTGATCTCACCTTTGGCTTTATCATTAACAGTGTTGGTCACGACAAATGAATAACTGTCACCCGGGTGAATGCTGTAAGTCGCACTATAACCCTGCGTGTTATTAACCACATCTTTGCGAGCGTTCAGGGCTGGATCGCCACTGCCATCAAGCTGTTCGTCGCTAATGATCCAATTACCTGTCAACGCTTGCTCTTGATCTGGGCTGTTAGCCACCTCTGTCATGATGGTGTCGATACGATCGGTTAAGACTTGATCGACAAGGTAACCTTCACCCGTGTTAGCCACAGTGATCTTGTATGAGATTGGTTGACCCGGTTGGTATTTGGCATCAGGTTCTGCAATTGGCGTCGTTTCTTTGGTTAGAACCAATTGACCCGACTTAGGAGTGATAAAGCCTTCTCGTAAGCGAGCGATCTTCGAATCGTCCAAACCATGTCGTAGATAAGCCGTATTGGTAAAGCGTCCAATCGCGTCATCACGAACCTTACCTTGAACATGAATACGGATAACTGTGTACTTATTGCCGCCACCCGTACCTGCATCGTCACGTCCTGCCATCTTGATAGATTCGGCAGGTAAATCGATGTCTGGACTGTTTTGTCCAACTAACTTATCAAGCTCTGAGAAGTCATTAGCGTTGAGATCTGACGGCGCCGAGTTATAAAGCACATCATAATCAACCGTCCACTCAGTGAGTGCCGTTTGCATCGAGCCATCGACGGTTTCGACTTCAAAGCCGCTGATGATGTCACGAATCGAAAACAGGCCAGAATCTACATCGTCATTGGTGATGTCGATGTAGTAATTCACTGTTCCACCCGGCACGTACTCAGGCGTATCCGTCCATTTATCAATCAGGATATTCGAGCGGCCCGGATCAAGTACGATGTCGTTGGTGTTATCACCGTTCACTTGCGCTGTGTTGGTAATAGTGCCTGTCGCTGATGTCGACACGGTGCCTTTCACGTCAAACACAATACGCTCACCAGGACGAAGATCGACAGTTGCATTCAATGGTACGCTACCGTTGTAGTTACCTTGCACGTCGTAAGTGCCAACAGGTTCAATCGCAATAGCCGTTGTCCAGCTTGAGAACGCATCGTCGCCATCTTCGGTTTTGATGGTGTGAATCGCATCGATAACGCTCACATCATTTGCGATGCTATCGCCTGTGTTATCTAACGTAACTTGATACTCAACATCACCACGTGGTGCATAAGTACAGCTACTGCCATCGTTTGAAGGAACTGAACAGCCCTCCGATTCGCCATCGGTGTAAACCAAGGTTTTGAAGTAGTCGAGCTCGGCATCTTTAGGGGGGATCACTTGCGATGTTGCTGAGTCACTTCCTGCGGTCACTTGGTTCGCATCAATCGTGCCCAAAGCGTCATCACGAACGACACCGGTTAAGTTAAAGGTCAGCACTTCTCCCGCGGCAATATCGGTTTCAATATCAAGGTTGCCACTGGTGTTGTAGCTTGGTACATAAGTATCAGCGTTGGCATCAATACCATTGCTGACTTCATGGGTGATATCGCCAGAAACAAAAGCGGATTCCGTTTTACCGCCAATCACTTCGACTTGAATGTCTGTGATTGTGTCTTTGATCTGAACATCATTCGCCCAACCGTTTTCAGGGTTTGTGACTACAAATTCATACTCAACTTCGTCACCCGGAAGATAGGTATCACCATCACTGAACGGGTTGCCGTTGATCGACACAACACGTTTTTAAACACTGGTATTATTTTCAAGCGGCATTAAATTCGCTGTTCGAGCACTACCGTCGTACGTCGCTTTATTTTGAATGTCACCCAATGCATCTTCACGAATTTGAGCATGAATAGTGAACGTTAAGCTTTCTTGAGGCGCGATAACGATCTCGTTATCAATATCGATGTTATTGCCCGGTACAAAGTCAATCGCGTCGGTAATAGAGCCGGTCGCAGCCGTTTTATCTAGGCTAACTTCCCAGCCAACCAAGAACGGTTGTCCAACAGGATCACCACCTGAAGTGGTGCTGTCTTCTGCAATACGAGTTTGAATTTCCGAAATCGCATCTTCTAGGCGAGAACCATATTCAATACCATCACCCGCATTCTTAATCTCAACGCGGTAATAAACCTCACTCTCACGAGAAGCTTGAGAATATTCAGTTTTTTGCGAAGAGAAGCCTGCATCATAAAACGCTTTTTTAGAGAACGTGACTTCAGGATCCGCCATCGTTGATGGTGGCGATACCGCGATCAACTCATTGCCATTGTCTTCGTCGATGAAAGCTTTATTAGTAAAAGAACCAACCGCTTTCGGACTGATCTTGGCTTTTATGACATAGCGGACAAACGCTGACGATGCAGCTCGGCCAAAGTTGTCTGCCGAGATATCGAAGTGAGTATCAATCGGCTTATTGTCTTGGATTGAGTTATCAACATCTGGGTTGGAAATACCTGAGCTATCTGAAGACGTTTCAATCTCCCAACTATCGAAGGCAGGACCACGCGTTCCATCAAAGTATTGTGTGGTTATTTGGTCGATGTCATCACGCAAGCTCATATCATCAACGTGGGCGCTCGCAATGTTCTCAATTAAAATTTCATACTCAACATAACCACCTGGCATGTAGTTAGTTGCGCCAACCAGTTCGTTTTCATCCGTGTCGTAATACGCCAGAATATTCTTTTCAAAATCAACTTTTCGAGCTTCTTGACGAATATCATGAGATATCGTGTCGCCATCGACGGTTAGAACGTTAACAACATCGCCATTGGCTTTGTCATTGATAGTCGCGACAACTTGGTACTCAAGCTTAGCGCCCATCGGGATATCGGCTTCAACATTTAAGTTACTGTTGGTTGATGTGTAAACATTGCCAGCACCTGCGCCCGCATCCACATACTCAGAATCGGTTCCAGTTGCGATCGATGTGATGGTCCAATCTGAATACGCTGGTCCTGTCTTACCATCCACTAAGCTGACCGCAATATCTTCGAGGTTATCGACGATTGGAATATCGTGAGCGTTACCTTTGCCGTCATTTTCAATCACTAAGTGATAGGTCACCGTCTGAGCTGGCTCGTACACCACTTCATCAGTCGTTTTATCAAAATCTAAATGGTAATCATCGGGAATCACGACGGTATCTCGGTAATGAATATCACCGACCGCATCCGGTCTTACTGTACCTGTTACTGTGTAAGTCACGTCTTCGCCAGCATCGATATCAATTGAAGTCACAATGTCAGTGTCGTTCGCAACATCACCGTCTTTGGTACCATCGGTTGTACCCGCGTTCGCAGGGTCGCTCTTAGCAACCGCCACCGTAAACTTGTTTGAACCTACCGAATCATCGAAAAATGGATTACCTGAATTGCCGTCTTGTAGCTCCACTGATATGTCATTAATCAGTTCGTTTACGTCAACGTTATTTCGATAACCGTGCCCGTCTTGAGAGTTGTACTTGATGGTATAAGTCAACTGATCGCCCGGAGAGTAGCGGTTAATGTTAGTTGTGCGAACAACGCCGCCACTGTTATGTACCTGATGGTTTTCAGCCACGGCACGTTTCGCATACTCACAATCGTCAGTACAACCGGCATTATCGTCATGAATCAGCATTGCTTCGTTGCGGATTATGCCGCCGTTTCTGTCAGCGACACCATTAGATACCGCATTGTCTTTGACATGCGCCTTAATACGCACCGTGACAAAGTCTTTGGCCGGAATTGAAACTGGGAACTCCACATCTTCAGTCGTTTGAGGGCCGAAACCAGAGCCAGTATCGACAGACCAATAGTCAAACGGGTTTTGATTAAGAACATCTTCTACTTCACCATCTTTATCATTCGCCAGCGTAGTAGTGATCTCACTCAGGCGATCCATGAAGATAAGATCGGTCTCATCAGTGTCGCTGTTATTGCCAATAACGATGGTATAGGTGAGATCTTCACCCGGTGTGTAACGGACAACATCGGTCGTTTTAGCTAGTGAAACATTGATGTCATAGGTACTGTGTGAGTTATCTATTTGAGCGGAAGAGCTGTGGTCACGGTCTGTAATAGGATCGTAAACATCAACACGGTTCGATACTTGCTCTTCTTCATAGTCAGACTTAACAATGCCGCTCACCTCATAGTGAACCCACCCTCCAGGAGTTATATCAACGTCGGTATCGATGTCAGTGTCGTTAGCAATGTCACCATAACGAGAACCCGGTTTATCTGTATTGGTCGAACCTACAATTGTCCAACTATTAAAGAAGTTAAGCGCTGAAATGCTATCTTGTACCGTTGCGTCATTTGCGTAACCAATACCGCGGTTATAGATATAAATATCGAATGTAGCGCGCTCACCCACAACAAAGTCGGTATTTTGAGCGGTCTTAGCGACTACAAGATTCGGTTCGCTAGGATAGGTACGTACCGTATCCGATAGATTAGTATCTGGTCCCGCCACTGTTGCGGTATTGGTGAATGCTCCCCAAAGAATCTCACTGTCGACACTGCGATCGAGTGTCCCAACAATGGTATAAGTAATCGTCGCACCTGGCGGGATCTGAGCGGTGGCATCCAGATCATTGTTATCCGAGAACGATCCAGGGTCAGTCACGGCTTTCACCCACGGGGAGTCTGCCTCTCTTTCTGCACTGATCGTCCACGAAGAGAACACGGGCTTGGTTTCACCCGGCTCGTGAAGTAACTCTGCTTCTATGGTGCTGATTTCATCTTTGACATTGATGTTAGAGGCGAAACCGTTCCCTTCTGGGTTGGTAATGCTGATCGTATAAGTGACAGTATTGGTGGTGTCGGTATACGCGTTTTGTTCGTTATGACCATCAACACGCTTATCCAATACTAAGTAGTAATCTCGTGGGTATGAGCCTCTATCGGAATAAAGCACGCTGTCGACCGTCACTTCATTACGGATTTCATCATCGGCAATGGGGTTTACGATCGCGGCAATGCTATAAACGATCTTATCGTGTGGAGCTAGCTTTGCCTTCACATCTAAGATCTTTTGATTCTTCTGATTACCTTCTATGTCATCAATAAAGCCGGGCTCGCTGTTTGTCGAAATCGAACCATCAGAAGCATAAGATTTCGCAGTAATAACCCAGCTAAAGTACGCTTTGGTTTGCGTTCCATTGATTGAGGTAGTCATGACAGAGACTAAATCATCATAAACCGGTACATCAATCGCGTAGCCGTCACCGTTATTCTCTACCGTGATGTCGTAGTTCAGGGTACCGCCAGCTGAGTAGTAACGAGAATCCACTTCCTTTTTGACTTTTAATTTCGAGTTTGGCATTTGTACACCAGAGCCCGACTCGCCTAAGTTATCCCCTAAACACAAACCCGCATCGGTACCATCATCAACAATCTGACCCACACTGGTGTCTGCCACTTTTGCGGTCAGCTTATAATGAACGAAGCCCTCAGGTGCGAGGTCGACTTTCAAATTGATGTCGTTTGTTGTCCAAGTATTGTAATTAAATGAACTATAATTCGATCCATCACCACTTCTATCAGCGACTTCAAGCTTCCACTCGGAAAATGCTGAAGCGTTAGAGCCATCCGCTTGCTCTGTCACGATACAAGCAAATTTATCGATAACTTCAATATCGTTGGCGAAAAACTCTGTGTCCTTGTTAGAAATAACAATGTCATAAACCACTTCGTTATCACCCGCTATCCCCGGGACATAAGTAGTATCTGTCGTGTTCTTATTACGTGTAATTTGACTTGATGACGTCGTCAGAACGTCTTTCGAATCAAGAATATTAGCCAAAGCATCGCCAGAATCCGCGAGGCCATCAGCATCAACCACTCGGGCAGCAACTTGGGGAATTTGACCAATAGACACAGGGCTAACGTCCACCACAACGGAATAAACAATCTGCTCACCGGGATAGATAGACACTTTGTCTTCTAGTGACGTGTTGGACTCCTTTCCAGATGCATTGAGTTCTGAAAGGCTATTAGAACCGATTGAGGTCACTTCATTGGTCCAAAAATCGTAAGGATTACCAACCGTGTCAGTTGCGTTCTTTTCGTTGCTGACATCGTTACCTAGATCGGTTTCAAGATCCGCAAGAAACTGCTGAACAGAATAATGGTACGCGATACCAGTGTTTGTTTGGTTAGCAACCGTGACCGTATAGGAAAACTCATCGTCGACTAGGTAGTTATCCGATTGGTTCAAGGTATGTGTCAGGGTGATACTAGGCTCAGTGGGTGGAGTGATAACCTCATCAACTGTAACCAAGTCATCGCGTGTTTCAGCAGTTATGTCGTCATTAACAATGTCGCCGACTAAATTGTCGGCAACAGTTGCTTGAATTTCGTAAGTCACAGACCCGCCAATATCAATCGACGCACCACTTACTGATAAGTCCCCTGATTCGGCGAAGGTGCCTGGTTCGCTCTTGCTGCCTTCAACCTTGCTGACTGAGTTAACGTTGTCAGTAAAGGCTTGTTGCAAAGCCCCTTCAATATTGAGTGCCTTTATGTCTGAAAGGACATCTTGAACGTCGAGCGTCTGAATAAACGTATCGCCAGTGTTCGAAACCTTAATCTTATAGGTGAGTTTGTTATTGAGTTGATAGTTCGCCTTATCGACCGAAACAACAACATCATGTTGATACACGCCACGCTGAATGGATTCTGTATTTGATTCAACAGCATCCAACAATCCCGTGCTCGCACTTGCGACGTTATCAATCGTACCAGCTGCGTCGGCAGAAACGGTGGCGACCATGGTATAGGTCACCGACCCACCAGCCGCAATACGCACACCTGATGCATCTAAGTTTCCGAAGCGACTGTAATCACCTGGAGATGACAGGAAGGAGGATTGCGCTTGAGTCGAAACTTGCGAGAACGCGTTAACATTATTTCCTTGATCATCTGTCGTTAAGATATTTAACAGCTCATCTTTAACGTCCAACTCAGCGATAGCTTTATCCGACTCATTCGTTAAAACAAGCGTATAAGCCACCTCTTGGCCGTTGTCGTAAGACGCGCTGTCAACAGACAGATCCATAACAAGACCCGCTGTGTCCGCATAGGAGGCAAATGGAAGCAATAGAATGGATAAGAAAAAGGCAAGATTGTATCTGAACATTAACGCGCACTTCACAGTAGATTGACAAGCGTCTAGGCAAAAAGCCATAGATTTGACGTCACTAATTTGGCACCCAGCCTGTTAGGGACATGCGCAACATACAGTTCAAATAATCCGAACAATTAACATCCGTAAAAAACAAATTACTGAAGATGTTAAATAGAGAGTCTGATGTCTAAATTAGAATCAAGACATTGAGTTAATTATCAGAAGGTTAATGTTTTAATGAGTGAGTTTTCACAGTTGTTACGTAACTTCAGAAAGGAACTTCAATTTACGCAAACAGAGTTTGCAACCTACTTAAATCAGCTGGACGATGAGTTTAATGCGGTTGACGTCGTAACGATAAATCGTTGGGAAAACAGTAAGGTAAAGCCTAGTACATACAAAGCACTCAAGATCTTACAGTACCTTGGCGGAGATTTGTTTGAGACAATAAAGAGCTTTAAGTCCGAACAAAAAGACACGTTAATCGAACTGTTTTTAAACGAATCCTATGGCTCATTTCAAAGTAGAATTTCAGCTCTATCAGGCCTGAATCAACAACAAGGCAAACGCAACTTTAAGTCACTGCCTTTAATTTCAGAGCCGTGTGACACTGGCGTTATCGACAGAATCAAACTACTTTCTAAATTCACAAAAGTCGATATTTCGCCACTGGACCAAATTGATTTATATCTCTACTACTGTGAGAAAAAAGCACATGGTCACAAGCTGATCAATGTAGATGGCGACATTGTGAGTCACAACGTAGGCTTTTTCTTTGAAGACCATCAATTTGAGACATTAAAAACTCAAGAGCTAGATCTAAGAATGGCCTGCTCTTTAAATTCAAGCAAAAGCATAAATTATTTTAATATAAGCTCACACTCAGAGAAAAAAGATCATGTGATTGAACATATAGTTTCAGATATAAAGTTACTTTCTCAGAACAAAAACATTAAAAAATATTCTGTTTTAGTAAAAGATCCCAACATGATGAAACTCTTGAAGGGCGTGGGGTTTGAAGTATTTAAATTTTCAGAACCTTCTGCTAAAAAATGTAATATCACATTCAAAAATAAACATTATATACCCGTGATCATTG
>NZ_JBFRRH010000110.1:0-38723 GCF_041472995.1 Vibrio sp. 10N.261.46.A3
GACATCGCCAGGCTTTAAATATCGTTACCTGTGTATACATGTAACAACATCTACAGTGTACAAATCTGTTGATGACAATTTGTTGGAGGGATGGCTGAGTGGTCGAAAGCACCGGTCTTGAAAACCGGCAACCGTTAATAGCGGTTCTAGGGTTCAAATCCCTATCCCTCCACCACCATTAGAAAGCCCGCTGAGAAATCAGCGGGCTTTTTTCTTATCTGCGATATACATAGATAAAAAAGGGAAGAGCACTGACGTGCTCTTCCCTTTTTTGTGTTTAAAACAATGATGACTAGTCCGCTAAATATTTCCCTTCTGCGACTTGCCAGAACGCTCGAATTAGAGGGTTATCTAGCTGCGCTCGCTTACAACATACGCCTAATTCAAATGGTTTGATGGGCTCTATCTTTAAGCGGTCAACTTTATCTCTTACTGGACTGTTGTTTATGACCACATCGGGTGCGATACCAACCCCACATCCTAGAGCTACCATACTTACAATTGCCTCATGACCTGATACTTGAGCATAAATATTAGGTTTAATCTTCATCTTCTTAAACCATGCATTAGCGCGTTCACGAGCGGTACCTGCTTCAGGGATGATAAAAGGCACTTCGTTCCAGTTTGGTTTATCAGATTGCAGTTGCTGGCTAAAGCTACTCACACCAGATGGAATGATGACTGACAGTGGAATATCGCTGATGGTTTCGAATTCTAACCTTGAAGGAAGGATGTCTGGCTTTGCTGAGATAGCGATATCCGCTTCATCGTTTAAGATCTTGTCGATGGATTGAGCTGGATCACCAGTAGAGAGCTTAAATTCAATATACGGATGAATAGCCCTAAATTCGGTTATGAGTTCAGGTAGGTGACTGTAGCTAGCCGTTACTGAACAAAATATACGTATCTCACCTTTAAGCTCTTGCTCTCCGCCCTTCAGGTGAAGGTTATATTGCTGCCACTCTCCCACGATGCTCAATGCTACAGGCAATAGGTGTTTTCCTGCTGGGGTCAGATCAACACTGCGGTTGTCTCTGATAAGCAGTTCTTGCCCTGTTTCCTCTTCAAGCTTTTGTATCTGACGGCTCAGCGCTGAAGGACTGACGTGCATAGCAGCAGCGGTTTTGCTGAAACTCTTGCTGTCACATAAATGTATAAATAATTGTAGAGATTTTATGTTCATGTTCTGCGATCGTTTCCATGTTGCATTTATTGCAATAACTAATTGTGAATATATCACTTTCAGCAACGGAGTGTCTGTTTTAGTATGAAGTCATTCGATAGAGAGATATCGACCTTAAGGACTTATTTTTAAAGGAGTGCCCTAGAATGGCTAACTATTTCAATACATTAAACCTTCGTGAACAACTAGACCAATTAGGTCGTTGCCGCTTTATGGATCGTGAAGAATTCGCGACAGAAGCTGAATACCTTGAAGGTAAGAAAATCGTAATTGTTGGTTGTGGTGCTCAAGGCCTAAACCAAGGTCTAAATATGCGTGATTCTGGTCTAGACGTATCTTACGCTCTACGCCAAGCGGCAATTGATGAAAAGCGTCAATCATTCAAAAATGCTGATGAAAACGGCTTTGTTGTGGGTAGCTACGAAACGCTAATCCCTCAAGCAGACCTAGTAATCAACCTTACTCCTGATAAGCAACACACAAACGTTGTTGAAACAGTAATGCCTCTAATGAAGCAAGGCGCTGCTCTTGGTTACTCTCACGGCTTTAACGTTGTGGAAGAAGGCATGCAATTACGTGCTGACCTTACTGTAGTAATGGTTGCACCTAAGTGTCCAGGCTCTGAAGTTCGCGAAGAGTACAAGCGTGGCTTCGGTGTACCAACACTTATCGCTGTTCACCCAGAAAATGACCCTAAAGGCGAAGGTTGGGATATCGCTAAAGCTTGGGCTGCAGGTACTGGTGGTCACCGTGCAGGCTGCCTAGAGTCTTCTTTCGTAGCGGAAGTTAAATCTGACCTGATGGGTGAGCAAACTATCCTTTGTGGCATGCTACAAGCGGGTTCTATCGTATCTTACGAGAAGATGATTGCTGATGGCATCGAACCTGGCTACGCAGGCAAGCTTCTACAATACGGTTGGGAAACGATCACTGAAGCACTTAAGTTTGGTGGCGTAACTCACATGATGGATCGCCTATCTAACCCTGCTAAAGTTAAAGCGTTTGAGCTTTCTGAAGAGCTTAAAGACCTAATGTGTCCGCTTTACAACAAACACATGGATGACATCATCTCTGGTCACTTCTCTAGCACAATGATGGCTGACTGGGCGAACGATGACGTGAACCTACTAGGCTGGCGTGAAGAGACTGGCGAAACTGCATTCGAAAACTACCCAGCTTCTGACGTAGAAATCTCAGAGCAAGAGTACTTCGACAACGGTATCCTAATGGTTGCTATGGTTCGTGCTGGTGTTGAGCTAGCATTCGAAGCTATGACGGCATCAGGCATCATTGATGAGTCTGCTTACTACGAATCTCTACATGAGCTTCCACTAATCGCAAACACAGTTGCTCGTAAGCGTCTTTACGAAATGAACGTTGTAATCTCTGATACTGCTGAGTACGGTAACTACCTATTCGCTAACGTAGCAACACCGCTACTACGTGAGAAGTTCATGCCTTCTGTAGCGACAGACGTAATCGGCCGTGGTCTAGGTGAAACATCTAACCAAGTTGATAACGCTAAGCTAATTGAAGTAAACGAAGCTATCCGTAACCACCCTGTAGAGTACATTGGTGAAGAGCTGCGTAGCTACATGAGCGACATGAAGCGTATCGCTGTAGGCGGTTAATGAGTCGCTTAGATACTGATAAATTTGCAGAAAAAGCGAAGCAGTATCACTAACTCCTTACAGGTTGGAGTTATAAATAAGCAACACAACATCTAATAGAAAGGCTTGGTCGCCGTTGACCAAGCCTTTTTGCTTTTAGTAACAAAGTCTTAAAAATCAATCAAATGAATATTGCTTGATAGGTCTTTGTCTATTTTCAGTTCTTGATTGATCTTCAGAAATACAAAAGGGTTGGTGCTTTCACACCAACCCTTTCAGTTTTCTTGCTTTACGCTTACTTATCAGCAATCTTTGCTTCTAAGTCCGCTAACTTTTGTTCCATTTCAGTCAGCTTTTGGCGAGTGCGAAGCAGTACTTGTGTTTGAACATCAAACTCTTCACGGCTCACAACGTCTAGCTTGTTCAGTTGGCCTTGGATAACCTGACGAACTTTTTGATCTACGTCTGAACCAAGCTCTTTTACTGGTTGAGGCATAGAATCGTGGATCTGCTTAGCAATCTGCTCTAGTTTTTTTGGATCAAACATATCAATTAAAACTCCTGAATATTTACCACTATTCTATTTAATCACACTTGAGATGTCGCCTATGGCGTATAAAAAAAGGCCACCGAAGTAGCCTTTTTATTGCTAATACGACTTAGCGATTACTTATTATCAGCTAATTCTCTGTGTGCTGCTTTTGCTTCATCGACGCGAGCTAGCTTTTCTAGATCTTTGTCTTCAACAAATACAGGTAGAGGTTTGTGTTTTTCAGCCAAGTAGCTGTAAATCACTGGCAGTACAAATAGCGTGAAGATAGTACCAATCGCTAGACCTGCAACGATTACGATACCAATACTAAAGCGCTGAGCTGCACCCGCACCACTTGCGTACATCAGTGGGATTAGACCCGCGATCATCGCTGCTGTTGTCATCAGAATTGGACGAAGACGAACCTTCGCAGCTTCCATTACCGCTTCGATACGAGTTTTGTGATGGTGCAACTGTTCTTCTTTTGCAACTTCACAGATCAAGATACCGTGCTTGGTAATCAGACCGACCAAGGTGATCAAACCTACTTGCGAGTAGATGTTCATCGTTGCCGCGCCCCAGGCCAGAGCGATTAGGGCACCACAGATCGCCAGTGGTACAGATACCATGATAACCAGTGGATCTTTCAGAGATTCAAACTGAATCGCCAGTACCAAGAAGATGATAGCCAGTGCTAGACCAAAGGTCGCGTAAAGTGCGCTACCTTCAGTTACGTATTGGCGTGCTTCACCCATGTAATCGTGGTTGTAGCCACTTGGAAGCTTATTCGCCGCCGTGTCTTCAAACCATGCAATTGCATCACCCATTGCAGCGCCTGGAGCAGGTACCGCGCCAATCGTAGCTGAGTTCAATTGGTTGAAGTGAGGAAGAGAACGAGGCTCTGCCACAACATCAATCGTAATCAAACTGCCTAGTGGTACAGCATTACCGTCTGCAGCACGTACGTAGTAGTTATTCATCGATTCTGGGTTCAAACGGAATTTACGTTCAACCTGAGGGATAACCTCGTAAGAACGACCATTCAAGTCGATACGGTTTACGTAGCCATCTGACATCATGGTACCTAGCGTAATACCGATATCTTGCATGGTCACGCCGTAAGCGCCCGCTTTATCCTTGTCGATGTGTACTTTCATCGTTGCTGAGTCGTAGTTCAGATCGAGATCCGAGTATACGAACAGTGGGTTTGTCGCTACATCAGTCAAGATGTCAGTGGTGATCTGGAACAAGCTTTCAAAACTGTTTGGCGTTGTAATAACAAACTGAATTGGAAGACCTGAACCTGCACCTGGTAGTTCTGGCATTTGGAAGGCGGTTACTGCCATTCCTGGAACATCTTTAACAAGCTCACCTACACGGTTTGCTACTTCTGATTGACTCGTTTCACGTTCACTCCAAGGCACCATAGATGCGATACCAAACGCTTGGTTTGCATTAGGCACACCTGTAAATACCTGCGCGTAAGCTACTTCTGGCTGATCAGACAGAATCTTGTTTACGTCGTTCATGGTATTTTGCATGAAGTCTAAGTTTGCATTCGACGGTGCAGTACCCATCAGCATGATTACACCTTTATCTTCTGAAGGTGCTAATTCACTAGGGATGAACTTAAACAGCATCGGCAAGCTTGCAAATACGATTATCGCAAAGCCAATGAACACTGGACGGTGATTCATAACCGCACCAAGCATACGCTCGTAACGGTTAGTCATACCATCCAAAACGCTATGAACTTTCTGCTCAAATTTGCTCGGCTCAGCGTGAGCTTTTAGCATTTTTGAACACATCATTGGCGACAGCGTAAGTGCCACGATACCCGATACAAATACAGAACCAGCTAGGGTTAGTGCGAACTCTTTAAATAGTGAGCCTGTGATACCACCCATCATCGCGATTGGAGCATATACCGCACCTAGCGTTAGTGTCATTGCGATAACAGGCACCGCAATTTCACGAGTACCAATGATCGCCGCGCGGAAAGGGGACTCTCCGAGCTTGATATGCCTGTCGACGTTCTCAAGTACTACGATCGCATCATCTACCACCAGACCGATGGCGAGTACCATTGCCAGTAGCGTCATCAGGTTCCAAGAGAAGCCCATTGCCTGCATTACCATTGCCACACCAATCAAAGACAGTGGGATAGTAACGATAGGGATCAGTACCGCTCGGAATGAACCTAAGAACAAGGTAATTACGATCAATACGATTAATGCCGCTTCAAGAATGGTCTTAATAACCTCTTGAATTGACTCGTTAATCGCAATGGTTGAATCGTACATTACGTTCATCGAGATGTTGCTTGGTAGGTTCTTCTCTAGTTGAGGAAGAAGCTCAAGTACATCTGCAGCGATGTTAATTGGGTTCGCACTTGGTGCCGCGTTAATTGCTGCAACAACCGCTTCCTGACCGTTCGCACTTGCACGGTAAACGTCGTGGCTTTTCTCTAGAGAAACCTTAGCGATGTCAGACAGACGAATAATCTCACCTTCACCACTTCTAACGACTAAGTTCTCTAACTCTTCAGTGTTCGATACTTGCGTGTCGGCACTGCCGTTATAAAGAACAAATTCACCCGTTGCTTGACCCGTAGCTGATTGGTAGTTGTTTGCATCCAATACCGCCATAACGTCAGTTGCAGTTAGGTTTACCGCCGCCATTTTTGATGGGTCTAGCCACACGCGCAGTGCGTATTTCATACCACCATAGAGGTCAACTTTAGATACACCATTTACCGTGAATAGTTGCGGGTTGATTACACGCTCTAGATAGTCGGTAATTTGGCTCGACACCAACTCATCACTGGTAAAACCAATGTAGAGTACAGCTGTCGTTGAACCGGTAGACATGGTTACGGTTGGATCTTCGGCTTCTTTAGGAAGCTGAGAACGCACCGAGTTAGTCTTGGCCAGTATGTCAGACAGCGCCGCATTCGGGTCGGTGTTCAACTTCATGTTAACGGTAATAGTAGAGCTACCGAGCACAGAAGAAGAAGTCATATAGTCGATGTTATCCGCTTGAGCCACAGCCTGTTCGAGGGGCTGGGTGATAAAGCCTTGGATAAGATCAGCACTTGCACCGTAGTAACTCGTGGTTACGGTTACGACGGTATTCGTCATTTCAGGGTATTCACGCACCTGCATTTTGAAGATTGCTTGTAAGCCAAGCAGCGCAATCAAAAAGCTGATGGATACCGCTAGAACTGGACGTTTAATAAAAACATCAGTAAAGCGCATTGTGCCTCCAGTTACAGCTTAGGTGTTTCAGATGGTGGAGTGATTGCATCACTTTCAACAACCTTAACTTTGGCACCGTTACTTAGACGTACTTGGCCAGAAGTTACAACCGTATCGCCGGCTTTAACGCCTTCAAGGATGTGTGCAATATCAGCTGTACGCTCACCTACTTTTACAACATGTTGAGCAACACGTTGAACGCCGTCTTCTTCAGTCAGGATGTAAACATTGTCACCGTATAGAGTGAAAGTAATTGCTGTTTGAGGCAGAGTTACTTGGTTCTCTAGTTTAGGCAGAATGATGTTAGCGCGAGCGAACATACCGCTACGAAGCTTGCCATCATTATTTGGAATGTCTGCTTGAACTTGGATAAGACCACTTTGGATGCTTACTGCGGGTTCAATTGCACTGATAGAGCCTTCAAACGGTGTCTCTGGGTAAGCATCAACAAAGATGTCGATAGCCTGACCAACATTGATTCGAGAGATATCTGTTTGAGAAACCGTGAAGCGCAGGCGCATGACACTGGTATCTTCTAAACGAACGATATCGGTACCCGATTGTAGGTATTGGCCTAGGTATACATTACGAATACCAACAGTACCGTCGAATGGCGCGCGAATTTCACGGCGCTCGATCGATGCTTTTAGGCTTTCAATGTCAGCAGATAGAGAGAAGTAGTTCGCTTCTGCTTCATCGTACGCTTCTTTAGAGATAGAACCTTTCTTGAATAGACCTTGGTAACGCTTGTATTTTGCTTTCGCAGCAGGCAAACGAGCTTCAGAACTCTTTAGGTTTGCTTTCTCTACGTCAGAATCAAGACGTACCAGTTGCTGACCATTCTTAACATCAGTACCTGACTCGAAAGAGATCTGGTCAATAACACCGCTGGTTTCGTTCGCTAGTGTCACACCTTGGTTAGGTTCGATGAAGCCGATAGCTTCAATCACTGGAACCCAGTCGATCGGCTGAACTTCAGTTACCGTTACTGGAAACTCTGGTTCAGGGCGGTTGGCCATATACTCAGCAATTTTTTGTTGTTTGAACATGTTAAACCCAATAACGCTGCCGAAAAGTAGTACAGCGATGAGTAACATGAAGAAAGTCCACTTTTTCATTATGGTCAAAACTCCGATCTAGTGTTTAATTATTGCGTCCCAACTAGCTTCGATTGCAGATTCTAGTTCTGCCTCATCAAGTTGGTAAAATCCTAAAGAATGCTTGCATGCTAGAGAAACACTAGCCGCCAAGCTCAATCCACCTAATACTTCATTGTTAAGTGGTTTAAACAATCCTTGTTCTTTCCCCTCATTAAATAGCAGCTCAACTTGGGCAAACATTTTACGTTCTAGTTCCCTGAAGTTTAGGCTATTTGTGATGGGTAGAGAGTCATACTGAACCCGATTTTTTATTGCGGCTAAATTCGTTCCTGCTAAGTTCCATATGTTCAACCACATAGTACGGTAGCGTTGTTTAATTGGATCCGAATCATTAACCCCTTCTTGAACAGCATCAGCTACTCTTTGAGTCACGAGCATTCGAACATCTTCTATCAAATGCTCTTTATCATCGAAGTAGCGATAGATAGTGCCTGCAGCCACTCCCGCTTCTTTGGCTAATTTTTGCATTGAAAGGCCTTGGAAACCGACCTCTGCAATTAGCTTTTCAGCTGCAGAAAGTATTTGCTGGCGTTTATCCCGAGGTGCATGAGTTGTCATATTTCAATCACCAATGAATGAACGTTCATTCATTATAGCCTAATAACCACACACATGTGCAACAAAGTTTTACATATTCAGCGTAAAAATCTTGTATAAGAGAACGTAGCATTCGTGCTGTTGCAGCATTATTATAGGCGCGCAATTGAATTCGCCCCTCTAGACCAAACTGAGAATCAAATGAAACTGAACCCAAGACAAGATGAAGCCGTGAAATATGTTTCGGGCCCCTGCTTAGTATTAGCGGGCGCTGGATCCGGTAAAACACGTGTTATCACCAATAAAATTGCGTATCTGGTTCAGGAGTGTGGTTACAAGGCGCGTAATATTGCAGCGGTGACCTTTACTAATAAAGCAGCACGCGAGATGAAAGAGCGTGTTGGGCAAACTCTGGGTAAGGGTGAATCGAAAGGGCTGATTGTTTCGACCTTTCATACCATGGGCTTAACCATCATTCGTCGTGAATACAAAGCGCTGGGTTTGAAAGCGGGTTTCTCTCTGTTTGATGACCAAGACCAACTAGCTTTGTTAAAAGAGCTAACAGAGAGGCAGATCGATGGTGATAAGGATTTGCTGCGCGCTTTAATGAGCACCATTTCGAATTGGAAAAATGACATGCTGACGCCAGATCAGGCGAAAGCACGTGCTCAAGGCGAACAAGAGCAGTTGTTTGCATTCTGTTTTGAGATGTACCAGAAACAGATGAAGGCATACAACGCACTCGATTTTGATGATCTGATTGCGATGCCTGTATTGTTACTGAAAACCAATCAAGAGGTGCGTGAGCGCTGGCAGTCGCGTATCCGCTATTTACTGGTCGATGAATACCAAGATACCAACACCAGCCAATATGAGTTGGTTCGCTTACTGGTGGGAGAGCGTGGTCGCTTGACGGTAGTAGGTGACGATGACCAATCTATCTATTCATGGCGTGGTGCAAAACCGCAAAACTTGGTGTTGCTGGGTGAGGACTATCCAAATCTTCGCTTGATCAAACTCGAGCAAAACTATCGCTCAACCAGCCGAATACTACGTGCGGCTAACATCTTGATCGCCAACAACCCACACGTTTATGAAAAGTCACTGTTCTCAGAGATCCCAGACGGTGAAAAGCTCAAGGTACTGAATGCTAAGAATGAAGAGCATGAAGCAGAGCGTATTACCGGCGAGATCATCGCCCACAAGTTTTTGAACCGTACTGAATATAAAGATTACGCAGTGCTTTACCGTGGTAATCACCAATCTCGCTTGATAGAAAAAGCCTTGATGCAGAACCGTGTGCCTTACAAGATCTCTGGCGGTACCTCTTTCTTCGCTAGATCTGAGATTAAAGACATCATGGCTTACCTACGTGTGTTGGTGAACCCTGATGATGACAACGCTTTCCTGCGTATTGTTAATACACCGCGTCGTGAGATTGGTCCGGTAACGCTTGAGAAATTAGGCAGTTACGCCAATATGCGTGGCAAGAGCTTGTTTGAAGCCAGCTTTGAGATGGGCTTAGAGCAGACACTGACAGGGCGTGGTTTAGAAAATCTACGCCGTTTCGGTGACTGGATTGTTCGTATCTCAGACAATGCTGAGCGTGGTAATACGGTTGAAGCAGTTCGTTCTTTGGTTCGTGATATCAACTACGAAGATTGGTTGTACGAAACCTCAGCGAGCCCGAAAGCGGCTGAAATGCGAATGAAGAACGTCTCTGATCTGTATAGCTGGATTGTGGCCGATCTTGAGGGTGACAACTACGATAAAGAAGAGAAAACCCTGCGCGAGGTGGTTCAACGTTTAACGCTGCGCGACATGATGGAGCGTGGTGAGGATGATGACGATGCAGATCAAGTTCAATTAATGACACTGCATGCATCGAAAGGTCTAGAGTTTCCGTATGTATTCCTGATGGGTGCAGAAGAGGGCATCTTGCCGCATCAAACCAGTGTTGATGAAGGCAACGTAGAAGAAGAACGTCGTCTTATGTATGTGGGGATTACTCGAGCGCAGAAAGAGCTGACCTTTACTAAGTGTCGTGAACGTCGTCAATATGGTGAATTAATCAAGCCAACACAAAGCCGCTTCCTTGATGAGCTGCCGCATGATGATGTGGAGTGGGAAAGCGTTAAGAAGCCTCAATCCGCTGAAGAAAGAATGGAAAAAGGACAGGCGCACATTGCGAATATTCGAGCGATGTTCAACAAAAAGTAATGCTCTGCATTTATAGCATTATATAGAAGCCAATAAAAAAGGTGACCAAGAGGTCACCTTTTTTGAATCTGGCATTTTTAATTACAGACCGGCAATCATGTGCTCGATAGCATCTTTGATTTCTTCGTCTGAACAGTCCATACATGAACCTTTCGCTGGCATCGCATTGAAACCGTTGATTGCGTGGTCAGCTAGGATGTCGCGACCTTGAGCAATACGAGGACCCCAGTCACCAGCATCACCTGTTTTAGGTGCGCCACTTACGCCAGATGCGTGACAAGCGATACAAAAGGTACCGTAAACTGCTGCACCATCACGAGGGCCTGTTGGTTCTGCGGCTACTGGCTCGCTGCCGACTAGGTAAACTTGGCCAACTGGTTTGATGCGTTCAGCAATTGCATCGTGCTCCGCTTCGCTTAGGCCTGCAGCCATTGCGCCAGTTGAAAAGGTTAAAACTGCGATGACAACGCTTAAAATTCGACGAGACATATCCATTAAACTCACTTTACATTCCCAAGGTAAGTACATGCTTACCAATTTATAGTGTTGGAAGGGTGTTTTGGCTTTAACCAGCAAAGAGCAACTGTTAAACCAATGTAAATAATGGGTGATTATATCCCGATAAGTTGTTGCAATAAACAACAACTTATAAGCTGTGGCGGGTTGTAGTACTCAAATAAGGGGTTTATCACATATTAACTGTCGAAAAAGAGACCAAACAGAAAAAAAAGTTAAAAAAGTACTAGACGGCATTGGGTGATATACGTATTATTCCACTCCGCCGACAGGGCATGCGCCTGTAGCTCAGCTGGATAGAGCGTTGGCCTCCGGAGCCAAAGGCCGAAGGTTCGAATCCTTTCAGGCGCGCCATCCGGTCTCTTACTTCGGTAAGTGAGAAATTGGCAAAAAGAAATAATGGTGGCTATAGCTCAGTTGGTAGAGCCCTGGATTGTGATTCCGGTGGTCGCGAGTTCGAATCTCGTTAGCCACCCCATTCTTTCTTTACAAAATATCGGTAGCTTCGGCTTCCAGTGTTGATTCATTATTCCCAAGAGTCGATACAAAACTAGTCGGTGAATAGCGCAGCTTGGTAGCGCATCTGGTTTGGGACCAGAGGGTCGGGGGTTCGAATCCCTCTTCACCGACCACTATTTCAATAATCGCTTTTAAGCGGTTATATAAAAAATTAGTGGTGGCTATAGCTCAGTTGGTAGAGCCCTGGATTGTGATTCCGGTGGTCGCGAGTTCGAATCTCGTTAGCCACCCCATTAATTTTGGTAGCTTCTTTGAAGTTCCCAGTTTGAGAAATCAAACGAAACGTCTCGGTGAATAGCGCAGCTTGGTAGCGCATCTGGTTTGGGACCAGAGGGTCGGGGGTTCGAATCCCTCTTCACCGACCACCTTTAAGAAAGCTCATCAGAAATGATGAGCTTTTTTTCATCTGAAGATCACTAGATTGGAACCCAAGTGGGGTTCGCCTGATGTTCAAAGAATGTCTCTTCACCGATCACTTAAGAAGCCTCAGTCGAAAGATTGGGGCTTTTTTACATCTGTCGTTTTAGTTTTTATCGATTTTGAATGTTGGGATCCTACCTGCTTCGGCACCTTGTCTGTTGTCGCCTCTGTCTCCCCCCTTCTTATATAAGACAGATTCCTATCGATCTGCTTGATTATGGTGCTGATACGGAGTTGCTTTCTTTATCAAATGTGCAGATCTATATCTAATTTTATATAAATGGCATGATCAATAATTCGACATATTAATGGGTTTGGTCTAAAGACTTTTATGAAAAGTGAAATCTGACCCTAAATTTGCTCACTAAGGCCTGAATTTGACAGCTTTCTACGCATTTGGTTGTTCAAAAACTCCTCTGATTTATTAGGCCTTTCGTTTATCTATTTTGTATTTACCAAAATAATACAAATGGTTAAATGTATGGTTAATTAACGTGTATCTGGTTGTTTTATTTGTTCAAATTAACAAAATTAGCGTTTGTTTCTATAGTGTTAATTGTTTTTTAGAATAATTATTTGTTTTTGGTGACTGGTAGTTAGATCTGCTTTGAAGCACGGCTTTAACTCTACAAGTAAGTAGTGGTAAGGAGTTTGTGAGTATTTCTTGCCGATAATATAATGTTGATTTTTCTTACTATATGCTCTTTGGGTGAATAGTTATGTGGCACTTTTGCTTGCTAAGCGTTTAATGTCGACTTTTTATCCTATTTTTGTTGCTTTTCTGTGAATTATTTGCCAAATTGTCAACCGTATAAAATATCAGAACAATATTCTGGTAAGAATGGATTCAATTTTGCAGACAGGGCAGAAAGCTGCCAAAGCAGTAGAGGTCTGGTAATGTCACTTTTAGAAGTAAAAAATCTTCGTATCGAATACCCATCTCGTCATGGAGTTCACGCCGCAGTTAAATCACTTTCGTTCAACATTGAACGTGGTGAGATTGTTGGTGTTGTAGGCGAGTCTGGTGCAGGTAAATCAACAGTAGGTAATGCTGTGATCGATTTGCTGAGCCCTCCTGGCCGCATTGCTAGCGGCGAGGTATTTCTGGACGGCGAAAAAGTCTCTGGTTTATCTCCTGAACAGATGCGTTCTGTTCGCGGCTCAAAGATTGGTTTTATCTTCCAAGACCCAATGACTTCTCTTAACCCTCTATTCACAGTGGAACAGCAGTTAAAAGAGACGATTCATGCCAACATGAAGGTTTCGGATCAAGAAGCCTACCAGCGCTCATTAGACTTGATGAACCAAGTGGGTATCCCACAACCAGAAAACCGTTTAAAGCAGTACCCTCACCAATTCTCTGGCGGTATGCGTCAGCGTGTGGTTATCGCGATCGCATTGGCAGGTGAACCTGATCTAATCATCGCAGATGAACCAACAACAGCACTGGATGTTTCTATCCAAGACCAGATCTTGGGTTTGATTCGCGACCTATGTATTAAGAAGAACGTAGGTTGTATGTTGGTCACGCACGATATGGGTGTGGTATCTAATGTTACCGACCGCGTAGCCGTGATGTACCGTGGTGATTTGGTTGAGTTTGGCCCAACAGCGAAAGTTTTGGGTACTCCTGAACACCCATACACACACAGTCTTATCTCTGCGGTTCCTCGTTCGGATCGCAAACTCGATCGTTTCCCTCTTGTTAGCTACATAGAAGAAGCACAAGAGATGGAACCACTGGATGTGAAAAACCACTGGTTAGGTCAAAGCCAAGATCACCGTGATTACACTGGTCCATTGTTGAATGTTGAGAACGTAAACTTGCGCTTTACCACCAAAGATTCTTTCTTTGAGAGTCGTCGTGAGTACGTTCAAGCATCAAACAACGTGAGCTTTGAAGTGCATGAAGGTGAGACGTTTGGCTTAGTAGGTGAATCAGGCTCAGGTAAATCAACGATTGCTCGTGTGATTGCTGGCTTGTACGCGCCCAACTCAGGCAAGGTAACGTTTGAAGGCGTTGACCTGACTGGGCTTAAATCTGAAAAAGAGCGTCGCCCAATGCGCCGCCAAATGCAGATGGTTTTCCAAAACCCTTACACATCAATGAACCCTCGAATGAAGATATTCGACATCATTGCTGAGCCTATCCGATTCCATAAACTGACGCGCAACGAGAATGAAACTCGTCAGATCGTGAACGATCTGCTAGAGCACGTTGGTTTGGGCGTAATGGCCGGGGTTAAGTACCCACACGAATTCTCAGGTGGCCAACGTCAGCGTATTTCTATCGCTCGCGCCTTGGCAACTCGCCCTCGTCTTTTGATTTGTGATGAACCTACGTCGGCACTGGATGTGTCGGTACAGGCTCAGATCCTTAACCTATTAAAAGACTTACAAGACGAGCTAAACCTAACCATGCTGTTCATCAGTCACGATTTACCGGTTATTCGCCAAATGTGTGATCGTGTTGGTGTGATGCAAATGGGAGAACTATTGGAAGTCGCGCCAACTGAGCAGCTATTCCAATCGCCTCAGCATGAATACAGCAAACACCTAATTTCTTTAATGCCTGAATTTACAGGTTTAAGAGAAGAAAAAGCAGTGGCACAAGCCGCGGTATAAAAATCAGCAGGCTGGAGTTTAGCTTGCTAAAAACAATAAACAGACGCAAATACAACAACTAGGGATCTGGATTCCCGCATGAAGGAGTTATGCAATGAAAACCATGAAAAGCAAATTAGCAGTAGCTTTAATGGCAGCTGGCCTAAGCTTTA
The DNA here is from genome assembly GCF_041472995.1 of Vibrio sp. 10N.261.46.A3. Lineage (NCBI taxonomy): Bacteria > Pseudomonadati > Pseudomonadota > Gammaproteobacteria > Vibrionales > Vibrionaceae > Vibrio > Vibrio sp. 10N.261.46.A3. The sequence continues at coordinate 14,732 of NZ_JBFRRH010000110.1, forward strand.
GTGCAGCAGCAGCAGATATTACCGTTGGCTACGCAGCTGACCCTGTATCACTTGACCCGCACGAGCAGCTGTCTGGTGGCACACTGCAAATGTCTCACATGGTGTTTGACCCTCTAGTACGTTTCACAAAAGAGATGGATTTTGAAGGCCGCCTAGCATCGAGCTGGGAGCGTGTTGATGAAACGACTTTCCGCTTCAACCTACGTAAAGGTGTGAAATTCCACTCTGGTAACGAACTGACTGCTGATGATGTTGTGTGGACTTTTGAACGTCTACAAGCTTCTCCAGACTTTAAGTCTATCTTCACGCCATACGAAAAAATGGTAAAAGTGGATGACTACACAGTTGAGCTTATTTCTAAAGCGGCTTACCCACTAGTACTACAAACAGCAACGTACATCTTCCCAATGGACAGCAAGTTCTACTCTGGCCAAACAGCGGAAGGTAAAGACAAGTCTGAGCTAGTTAAGCACGGTAACTCGTTCGCTTCGACTAACGTTTCAGGTACTGGTCCATTCATCGTAACGCAGCGTGAGCAAGGCGTTAAAGTAACGTTCGAGCGTTTCAACGATTACTGGGACACAGAAACTGAAGGCAACGTAGACAAGCTAACACTTGTGCCAATCAAAGAAGACGCAACACGTGTTGCAGCACTTCTTTCTGGTGACGTAGATATGATTCACCCAGTAGCACCAAACGATCACAAGCGTGTTAAAAACGCTAAGAATATCGATCTAGTAACGCTACCTGGTACTCGTATCATCACGTTCCAAATGAACCAAAACAGCAACGAAGCTCTTAAAGATGTTCGCGTTCGTCAGGCGATTGTTCACGCAATCAACAACGAAGGTATCGTTAAGAAGATCATGAAAGGCTTCGCAACAGCCGCTGGTCAGCAAAGCCCAACAGGCTACGCGGGTCACAATGAAGACCTAGTTCCTCGTTACGACCTGAAAAAAGCGAAAGAGCTGATGAAAGAAGCGGGCTACGAAGATGGCTTTACGCTAACTATGATGGCACCAAACAACCGTTACGTGAACGATGCGAAAGTAGCGCAAGCGTCTGCGGCAATGCTATCTAAGATTGGTATCAAAGTTGATCTTAAGACTATGCCTAAAGCACAGTACTGGCCTGAGTTTGACCTATGTTCAGCAGACATGATGATGATTGGTTGGCACTCAGATACAGAAGATTCAGCTAACTTCAACGAGTTCCTAACTATGACTCGTAACGAAGAAACTGGCCGTGGTCAATACAACTGTTCTGGTTACTCAAACCCAGAAATGGATGCGATTGTAGAAGCTTCTAACACTGAAACTGACCCAGTTAAGCGTGCTGAAATGCTGAAAGGCGTTGAAGCAACACTGTACAACGACGCAGCATTCGTACCTCTACACTGGCAGAGTGAAGCGTGGGGCGCGAAGTCTAACGTAGGTGCAGCAGACGTAGTAAACCCAATGGTTATGCCTTACTTCGGCGACCTAGTTGTAAAATAATCTAGCTTGCTAGAATCGAGAGCCTGAAGCTTTTCAGGCTCTCAAATTATTAAGAAATAGATTTAAGTTTCGGTATTTGGTCTTCCTTCAGTCTGGCTAAATACCTTTTTTAAGACTGAATTTTGTTATCTAGTCGCGGATTTCGATTAGATAGTCATGGATAGATAAGGGGCAAGGAATGGTTACGTTTCTGGTCAAGCGCCTGTTTCAGGCACTGATAGTGATGTTTGTGATCAGTTTGGTGGCGTTTGCCATTCAGGATAACCTGGGCGACCCGTTGCGTGAGTTAGTCGGTCAATCTGTTTCAGAATCGGAGCGTCAAGCGCTGCGTGATGAACTCGGCTTAAATGATCCCTTCATTACAAAATACACTCGCTTTGTGGGCGCTGCTCTACAAGGTGATCTTGGTACTTCATATTTCTTTAAACGCCCTGCTGTGGACGTAATCTTAGACAAACTGGTCGCGACGCTTGAACTTGTGTTTGGCGCTTCTCTAATCATCGTTTGTCTGTCGATTCCACTCGGCGTTTATTCTGCAATACACCCAAAAAGTTTCTTCACCAAACTGGTGATGGCGGGCAGTAGTATCGGTATCTCGGTACCTGTTTTCTTAACCGCTATCATGTTGATGTATGTGTTCTCTATTGAGCTCGGTTGGCTGCCGTCATTCGGACGTGGTGATACCGCAAACTGGTTTGGTTGGGAGTCTGGCTTCTTAACGCTCGATGGCCTTGCGCACTTAGTGCTGCCGAGTATTGCTCTGGCATCTATCATGCTGCCGCTATTCATTCGTCTAGTACGTTCTGAAATGCTTGAGGTTCTGAGCTCTGAGTACATAAAGTTTGGTAAAGCAAAAGGCCTCGCGCTGAACAAGATTTACTACCAACACGCTTTGAAGAACACAATGCTACCTGTACTAACGGTTGGTGGTGTTCAAATTGGTACGATGGTGGCATACACCATTCTGACTGAAACTGTATTCCAGTGGCCGGGCACCGGCTTCCTATTCCTTGAAGCGATTAACCGAGTGGATACTCCACTGATTACCGCATACGTTATCTTCGTTGGCCTGATCTTCGTAGTAACGAACACCATTGTTGACCTGCTTTACGGCATCATTAACCCAACAGTGAACATTACAGGGAAAGGAGCATAATCATGGAACACACAACAACAGCTCCATCTCGTTGGGAGCGATTCAAGCAGTCAGACATTCTGTACTACTTCTTACGCGATAAAGTGGCAATGGTGAGCTTTGCTATCTTTGCAGCTTTCCTTGTGATGGCATTAGCGGCACCGATTCTAGCGCCAACAGACCCATATGACGTGACGTCTATCGACATCATGGACTCTGAGTTGCCACCATCTTGGATGGAAGACGGCGAAGAACGCTTCCTACTGGGTACTGATGAGCAGGGGCGTGACATCTTATCTACGATGCTTTACGGCTCGCGTCTGTCGCTGACGATCGGTTTCCTAGCGGTAGGTCTTCAGCTGACTCTCGGTATCATCATTGGTCTGTCTGCGGGTTACTTCGGTGGTCGTATTGATAGTTTCCTGATGCGTTTTGCCGATGTTCAGCTTTCGTTCTCAACCATGATGGTTGCGATCATTGTCTCGGCCATCTTTAAGGCGAGTTTCGGTAGTGACTTTTACGCGCAATATGCGGTTGTTATGCTGGTGGTGATCATCGGTATTGCTGAATGGCCGCAGTACGCTCGTACGATTCGTGCATCGGTATTGGCAGAGAAGAAGAAAGAGTACGTAGAAGCGGCACGTGTGATGGGCTTTAGAGCGCCTCGCATCATGTTCCGTCATATTCTGCCTAACTGTTTATCACCGATTTTGGTTATCTCTACGGTACAGGTGGCAAATGCCATCATGTCAGAAGCGGCACTTTCTTTCCTAGGTTTAGGTCTTCCGGTAGACCAACCGTCACTCGGTGCCCTGATCAGTACTGGTTTTAACTACATTTTCTCAGGAGCATGGTGGATCACAGCATTCCCAGGTGTGCTTTTGGTAACATTGGTTCTCGTTATTAACCTATTAGGCGACTGGTTACGTGACGTGTTTAACCCGAAAATTTATAAAGGGTGATAGCCCGGTTTGATTTTTAGTAAAAAAAGTCACTAAATTAAGAGCCGTAAGCAATTACGGCTCTTTTTTTGCTTAATGGATCTGGAACTTAGTATTATTGACAGTGTCAATAATACTTAAAATGGAATTCATGTTTTATCGACATAGATTCGGTAATAATTAGCCCGCAGGGTTTAAGTGGTGGTTATGAAATTGACAATGAATGCTGTATGTCGTGCTGTGACGAGAAATTATCGTATGGGGCTTATCGCTGCATCTCTTTTGGTATCGAGCCAAGTGAATGCAGAGTCGGTTCTATGTGATGCAACTCAGGCAAGCACCAACCAATTACCACAGCTAGAGCAATCATGTCCGATCGGTAAGGGTGTGTGGGGCAGTAAAGCGCCTAAACGTCATTCAGATAACGAGCTGTTTTGGGTTCAATGTGGCCTGCTGAATAAGCCTCTGTCACTGAGCCGAGCAAAACCTCTGTATGAGAAGATCTCAACCAACGTTTGGATGAAGCCGGAAGGCGGAGACTACCGTTGCTTAATCGGACCTTACTCTACCTTCTCGGATGCGAGAAAGGACCTAACTCAGGTACGTAAGGTTGCTGGTTACGGTGAAGCGTTTATTCGTATGGTCGATAAGTCGAAAACTTCATCACAGCCTATCGTTGCAAAAGCGGTAGAACCAAAAGCGGTGACGCCCAAGGCTCCTGCAAAAGTAGAAGCTAAGCCTGCACCGAAACCTGTGGCTGCTAAGCAAGCGGCGGCGGTAACGAGCGCTGCTGCTATTCAGACATTACCAAGCGGTAACGCGAGCTCAGACAATGATCTAGAGATCGAGATTCGCGTGAAAGCAGACGTTGCGGGTAGCCAATATGCGATTCCTTACCTTCTAGACCATCAACAACAGTTCTACATGGAGCAAGGTAAGCCTTGGAGCCGCCTAGATTACGATAGCGCTGAATTGGTGTGTAATCAGGTCAACATGAAGCTGATGAGTGAAAAGCAATGGCAGAGTATCTTGAACTCAAAGGTTATGGAAAAACAGAACTGGCCAATGCATCTCCCTTATTGGGGCGCAGATAAGAAAGGTCTGTTTACCAACGGTAACGTCAACCAATTGAAAGGTTCTTCATTGCTTAATGTGATGTGCGTTAAGTAACGACGACCGTTACCAAACCAAATAAGCCTCAGCCATTGCTGGGGCTTTGTTGTTTATACACCCTTCTTTTTCAACATAGGTTCGACTTATAGACTCTCGTTCTTCAAGACGAATTTGATTAAAAGTCGCTAAAAATTGTTCAAATAGCACGGTTGATGCGTAGAAAACCATAACTCAAGCAATAAGGTGATTGAGATTATGAGTTTAAAAAAACGATTAGAAGACGTGGCTCCACGCTTTGAAGCCGGAGGGAAGTACGAAAAGCTCTACCCTGTGTATGAGGCTTTCGCGACAATATTCTATACGCCCGGAAACGTAAATCGCGGCATAACCCATGTTCGTGACAGCATTGACCTAAAGCGCATCATGATTCTGGTGTGGTTGGCGACCTTCCCGGCAATGTTCTGGGGGGTGTATAACGTCGGACACCAGAGTGTCTCGGCACTCACATCCAGTTATCAATTAAATGAGCTTGCCTCTGTTATTGAAAGCAGCTGGCGTCTGTCGTGGGCATTTGGTGATGCGCAGTCATTGATGGCAAGTGGCTGGGCAAGTCAGATGTTGCTTGGTGCGCTCTATTTTCTACCCGTTTATGCCACGGTGTTTGTGGTCGGGGGCTTTTGGGAGGTTTTATTTGCCGTTGTACGAAAACATGAGGTGAATGAAGGCTTTTTTGTTAGCTCTGTGCTGTTTGCACTCATCCTCCCGCCAACCATCCCGCTTTGGCAAGCCGCATTAGGTATCACCTTTGGTATCGTTGTCGCTAAAGAGTTGTTCGGTGGTACAGGGCGAAACTTCTTGAACCCAGCCCTTGCAGGCCGCGCGTTTCTCTATTTCGCGTATCCAGCTAACATGTCCGGTGGGTTGGTGTGGGTTGCCGCTGACGGCTATTCAGGCGCGACACCGCTGAGTCAATGGTATGAAGGCGGCAGCACGTCACTCATCAATAACATGACTGGCGAGACGATCACTTGGATGGATGCCTTTGTCGGTAATATTCCTGGTTCGATGGGTGAGGTGTCGTCACTACTAATCATGTTGACGGGGTTGATTCTGATTGTCATGAAGATAGCGTCTTGGCGCATTGTGGCTGGTGTGATTGTCGGTCTAGTTGTGACATCTAGCTTGATGAATTGGATAGGGTCAGAAACCAACTCGATGTTTTCGATGCCGTTCTACTGGCACTTTGTGTTGGGTGGTGTAGCGTTTGGTACCTTCTTCATGGCGACAGACCCTGTATCTGCCGCGTTTACCAATCAGAGTAAATGGGCCTATGGAATTTTGATTGGTGTGATGACGGTTGGTATCAGAGTGCTCAATCCAGCCTACCCAGAGGGCATCATGCTGGCTATCTTGTTCGCCAACCTGTTCGCTCCGCTGTTCGACTTTGTAGTGAAAGAACAGAACATCAAACGAAGACTGAAACGGACATCGCGCTGATCTAAGTGATTAAAAGGGAAAGTGACTCCCATAAGAAAGGCTTGCATTGATGCAAGCCTTTCACTTTTTGTCGCGATTGATTTGAGGTTGATTTAACTCCACTTCAAATCAATCTCGAAAGGTTGTGTGCTACCACAGTGTTCACCACACATTTCATCGTAAGCACTGTTATGAACCAGCATTGCCGATGCCACGCCTTGGTCGCTAAAGTGATCGCGTGCTTGGTTAACACTCAAAAACTTCATAGGATGCTGGTGGTTGTCTTTAATTAACCGCTTTTGCTCGCCAACGACTTGGTAAGCTAAGTAAATCCCGCCTTCAAATGATTCAATTAGTAGATTCATAACAAACTCCATTGCTGTTCTAGATAAGTCTTTGTTTTGGTATCTACGTAAATAGTTGTTTGAAGGTTCATGTAGCTTAGAAATGAAAAAAACCAGAAGCACGGCTTCTGGTTTTTGATTAGGTCATCAAACTAACTCAGTGATTAGTTGATTTTCTGCATGATGCTAACACGACCATCGGTGTTACCTGTGTTATCCATCTTACGACGGATAAGTAGGCCTTCATCCCAGTTGGTGCCCGCTGGTTGGTATTCCCACTTAACGAAATATTCATCGTTTGAGTCACAAGGCGAGCCGGCAACGTAATTGTCGCCCTCTGGGTCACAGAAGCGAACTACAGTGTTCAGTTCTGTTAGTGTCGCTTTAGAAGCTCGGTCTGTTTGACCAAACCACCAGTAATCGATAGCGCCCAACTCTGCGTAGGTCGCATCAAACTGGCCCATATCTTCAGGCGAAGATTGGCCGCCGTTTTCGCTGCCACACTCAGAACCTGATGTCGTTACTTTCGTTGCGCCGAACACCATAGTACTCACTGCAACTTCGCCATTGTCACAGTACTCTTTCGTTTCCCATGTACCAGTGAAATCTACGTAACGTTCAGAATCTTTGGTTGGGATCTCGTAGTAGTAAGCAACACGCTTTGTTTTTCTGTCGACTGAACAGTTTGTAAAACTGCAATCAGTGTTGTCTTCTAACTCTTCTTTTTCAGTGATTTCAGTATAAATCTTAGTGACAGGATCGTAGGAGCCAGAAATATTTTGGTTGACCCATGAATGACCACCATCGTCGTTATCGTTGAACTTTTCATCTGCGGTAAAGTGATTGAGTTCGTTAACAGTGGCTACTGAGAATGGACGGAAGTTGCCTACAGTTTCCCAGTCCATTGATTCATCAGCATCTTCTTCACCATCAGGATCAACGAGCAAGTATTTAAAGTTGCCTCCCAAAGCGTAATGAGAAGCAGGGACACCACTACATGTGTTTGGAGCTGTGAAAGTATTACTAGGGTCGCCAGCCAAGCAGTTCAGGTAATCCTGGGCAAAGCCTTCCGTTAACTGAGCGTCATTAGACCCTTTTAAATAAGCTAAACTCGCGGTGTTTACTTGATAGTCCATTTGAACCATGCCACGTGTCGCTTCAAACAAGTCATTTGGTAGAGTTTTATCAGCATGAACAAAAGTGAAATTGCCATCTAAACGCTCTTGGGTTACGTCAATGTAACGAACAAATTGGCCGTTTTTCTCTGCAAATGGGTTTACTGAACCATCACCACGCTTCATTGAGCCAAACGCAGACTGCATATGCGTTAGAGCGTCGCTTTCTGAAGTGATATTTGCAGCTTCTACACCAACCGCTTTTAGGAAATCCGTTACGCTTGTACTATCGTCTAGGCTTAGATCTTTCATCTTCGCTAACGCAGCAGCATCAGGTTCGCGCAGCATATCCGGAATTGTCAGTACTTCGTCAGAAGTGCTACCAAATTGGTTATCTAAAGACTGAAGCAGAATTGCTAGGTTCAGAGAGCGGTCGTATTTACCTGCCGCTTCGAATGGAGTCAATACATCACGGTTTGATGCTGCACCTACTTTTAAGCCGTTTTCACCACCAATGAAGAAGGTCACTGTGTCGTTAGTTTTAGCGGTAAATTCGCCTTCGCTATTTGTAATACCGTTTAAGCCAGAACTGGTGTTGTAGTAGATACCTTCAACAGCGGCATCGATAAATTTGTTGGTTGTTGTTGATGGTTCTGTCGGTGTAGTGACACCTGAATTAGAACTGTCGTTACCACAACCTGTTAAAGCCACTGCAATCGCCGCTGCGAGAATACTCACTTTTTTCATTACTCGTACATCCTTTATGTAATAGAGCTATTTGTTATTTTTATGCGTGTAATTTTATAGCGCGCGATTGTAGTGTGATCTTTCTTCCAAGTTAAGTGTGTAAAATGCTGTTCGGTTAATAAATATTCAAACCATACGGTAAAAAACACAAAAAGCCGACAGATGTCGGCTTTTTCATAATATTTCTTTGACTTACAAAGGTTTAACGCATGGTAACAAATTCTTCGCTGCCCGTTGGGTGAATCGCCACAACAGAGTCGAAGTCTGCTTTGGTTGCGCCCATCTTCATTGCAACGCCGAAGCCTTGAATCATTTCATCAACAGTGAAACCGATGCCGTGTAGGCCAACTACAGTCTCTTCTTCGCCAGCACATACTAGCTTCATCTTACAAGGTTGACGGTGCTTGGTTACTGCTGTGTACATAGCAGTGAAGCCAGACGTGTATACCTTGATGTTGTCTTTGCCGTATTGCTCTTCAGCTTCTTGAGTCGTTAGACCAATTGTGCCGATAGGTGGGTGGCTGAATACAACAGTAGGCACTAGCTTGTAGTCCATTTTCGCGTTGGTTTGACCGTTGAATAGACGCTCAGAAAGCTGGCGACCTGCTTTAACAGCAACAGGAGTTAGCTCGATACCGCCTTCCATAATGTCGCCAACACAGTAGATGCCAGGCACGTTGGTTGCTTGGAACTCGTCTACTTTGATGTAGCCACGGTCGTTAGTTGCAACGCCAGTTGATGCTAGGTTAATAGCGTCAGTTGCTGGGTGGCGACCGATAGCCCAGATTAGGTGGTCAACGTTTTGAGTGTTGCCGTTCTCTAGGTGTAGAGTCAGTGTGCCGTCTGCTTCTTTCACAACTTCTTTTGGAACAGAGTGTGTATGCAGTGTTGGGCCTTCCGCTTCCATTACTTCAACCAATGTCTCGATGATCATTGGGTCGAAGCTACGTAGTGGTGACTCTTTACGGCAGAACAGGTGTGTTTCTGTGCCAAGTGCGCTTAGTACGCCTGCGATTTCAACTGCGATGTAGCCCGCGCCGATAACAGCAACACGTTTAGGTTGCTCCATTAGGTCGAAGAAACCATTTGAATCGATGCCGTATTCTGCGCCTGGGATGTTTGGAATGGTTGGACGACCACCTACTGCGATCAGGATGTGATCAGCTGTGTAGTGCTCACCGTTAACTTCAACAGTCTTCTCGTCAACAAACTTAGCAAAGCCTTTGATTACGTTTACTTTGTTGTTACCAAGAACGCGATCGTAAGATTGGTGGATACGGCCAATGTACGCTTGGCGGTTTTCTACCAATTTGCTCCAGTTGAAGCCTTTTACGTCAACGTCGAAGCCGTAGTCTTCAGAGTATAGGTTGATAGCTTCAGCAACTTGAGCGCCGTGCCACATTACCTTTTTAGGAACACAACCAACGTTTACACAAGTACCACCAAGGTCTTGAGCTTCGATAAGTGCAACCTTTGCACCGTGCATTGCTGCGCGGTTTGCTGATGCGATGCCGCCTGAACCGCCGCCGATACAGATGTAATCAAAATGAGTCGCCATTACTTTCTCCATTTATTGAAGGCTGTGGGTACAGTGAGCGCACTGAACACCTACGTCCTATAGATTCTTAAATTGTCTAATTATTATATTGAGGGCAGATCGGTTGAACTCAATCTCCCTGTTTAAAATTTATTCGTGTACGTCACAATCTGCTGAATATTCGTCAGAGCATGACGTTAAGTTCGAGATTACTCGGGTACGATCCACTCTACTTTGAAGTGACCGGTCGCCGGCGCAATTGCTTCCTTCAAGAATGGAAGAATCTCTTTCATTTGGCTCTCTAGCTTCCAAGGCGGGTTAATCACGATCATGCCTGATGCCGTCATGCCACGCTCGTTGGTGTCTGGTGATACGCCAAGTTCGATTTGTAGAATCTTGTTGATGCCTAAGCCTTCGAGACCTTCGATCATATCTTCGATATCACAGCGATTTACTACCGGGTACCAAATTGCGTAGATACCGGTTGCCCAGCGCTTGTGGCTTTGAGCGATTGCAGTCACAACATCACGATACTCTTTTGCAAGCTCGTAAGGCGGGTCGATCAGTACTAAACCACGACGTTCTTTTGGTGGCAGGCTGCCCTTTAAGCGCTTAAACCCATCTTCTTTATAGATAGATACCTGACGATCACGGTGGAACTCCTGCTCAAGCAGAGGGTGATCGGCTGGGTGAAGCTCAGTCAGTACCATGCGGTCTTGGTCACGCAGGTGTGCACGTGCAACACGTGGAGAACCTGGGTAGTAACGCAGTTTCTCGCCATTATTGAGAATGGAAATAGACTCAAGGTAGCTTTGAATGTCTTCAGGAAGGTCTTTTTGCTCCCACACACGAGCAATACCTTGCTTGTATTCACCGGTTTTTTCAGACCATTCATGCGTTAAGTCGTAACGACCTACACCAGAGTGAGTGTCATGATAAACAAAAGGCTTATCCTTCTGTTTCAAAGAATTAAGAATAAGGCTCTGTACGATATGCTTTACTACGTCGGCATGGTTACCTGCGTGGAAGCTGTGGCGATAACTTAACAAATTAAACTCTCGTAACACTCTCGAATTAGAGTGTGGTTAGTGTAGGTGGGGTTAATCAGACTATTATAACCCTCAATGGACCATAAATTCTCGAACAATTCAGGAACAGTCGCTAGCAATATGCAGTTAGTTATTGGTTCTACTATTGAAATTTGCCTTGTTGGGCACTATTTAATAACTATTCGCAGGTGATTTTTTAGGGCGAACTTTAGCCTGATGACTGTAAGACGACCTCATTACAAAAAAGACGAAAGTCTCTAAAGCCAAAGGAATGTTTATATGTCTAATCCGCTATTAACCTTCACGGACTTACCTCCGTTTTCACAGATCAAGCCAGAGCACGTAATGCCTGCAGTTGAGCAAGTGATTGAAGCGTGTCGCAACAAGATAGAACAAGTACTTGAAGGTAATACTTCACCAAGCTGGGACAACCTGGTTGCTCCAATTGAAGAAGTGGATGATCGTTTAGGTCGCATTTGGTCACCTGTAAGCCATATGAATTCTGTGATGAACAGTGACGAACTGCGTGAAGCGTATGAGAGCTGCTTACCTGTGCTATCTGAATATGGCACTTGGGTTGGCCAACACAAAGGCTTGTTCGAAGCGTATAAAGCGATCAAGGCGAGTGAAGCATTCTCTGCACTGAACCGAGCTCAACAAAAAACCATTACCGACGCGCTGCGTGACTTTGAATTGTCAGGCATTGGCTTGCCAGCAGACGAGCAGCACCGCTACGGCGAGATCAGCAAGCGCCAGTCTGAGCTAGGTTCTCAATTCTCAAATAACGTGCTTGATGCAACCATGGGTTGGAGCAAGCAGATCACAGACGTCGCTGAACTGGCAGGTATGCCTGAATCAGCACTGGCGGCAGCACAAGCGGCGGCTGAGTCTAAAGAGCAACAAGGCTACCTACTGACTTTAGATATCCCATCATACCTACCTGTGATGACCTACTGTGATAACCAAGAACTGCGTAAAGAGCTTTATGAAGCGTACGTAACACGTGCTTCTGATCGTGGTCCAAACGCAGGTAAGTGGGACAACACTGAGATCATCACTGAGCAACTTAAACTGCGTCACGAGATTGCGCGCATGCTTGGCTTCAGTACTTACAGCGAAAAATCACTGTCGACCAAAATGGCAGAAACGCCAGACCAAGTACTTGGCTTCCTAAACGATCTAGCAGTAAAAGCCAAACCGCAAGGTGAGCGCGAAGTTGAAGAGCTACGCCAGTTTGCTGAGAAAGAATTTGGTGTTTCTGAGCTAAACCTGTGGGACATCGCTTACTACAGTGAGAAACAAAAACAGAAGCTGTTCGAGATCTCTGATGAAGAGCTTCGTCCTTACTTCCCAGAATCTAATGTGGTTTCAGGTCTGTTTGAGGTACTGAACCGCGTGTTTGGTATGTCGGTAACAGAGCGTGAAGGCGTAGACACTTGGCATGAGTCAGTTCGCTTCTTTGATATCTTTGATGCGACTGGAACACTGCGTGGTAGCTTCTACCTAGACCTATACGCACGTGAACACAAACGTGGTGGCGCTTGGATGGATGACTGTCGTGGTCGTCGTATTACTGAATCTGGTGAGCTGCAAACGCCAGTTGCTTACCTAACATGTAACTTCAACAAGCCAGTTGGTGATAAGCCAGCACTGTTTACTCACGATGAAGTAGTGACCTTATTCCATGAATTCGGTCACGGCATTCACCACATGCTGACGCAAGTAGAAGCGGGCGCCGTTGCGGGTATTAATGGCGTGCCTTGGGATGCGGTTGAATTGCCAAGCCAGTTCCTAGAGAACTGGTGTTGGGAAGAAGAAGCGCTGTCGTTCATCTCTGGTCACTTCGAAACGGGTGAAGCGCTACCAAAAGAGATGCTAGAGAAGATGCTAGCGGCGAAGAACTTCCAATCTGCGATGTTTATCCTGCGTCAGCTAGAGCTTGGTTTGTTCGATTTCACGCTACACACAGAATACGACCCTGAAGTGGGTGCTCGCGTACTAGAAACGCTAGCGGATGTTAAGTCTAAGGTATCGGTACTGCCAAGCCTAGATTGGAACCGATTCTCACACAGCTTTGGTCACATCTTTGCTGGTGGTTACAGTGCCGGTTACTACAGCTACCTGTGGGCAGAAGTGCTATCGGCAGATGCGTTCTCAGCATTTGAAGAGGAAGGTATCTTCAATACTGAAACGGGTAATCGTTTCTTGAATAACATCCTTGAAATGGGTGGCAGTGAAGAGCCAATGGAGCTGTTCAAACGCTTCCGTGGTCGTGAGCCTCAAATCGACGCAATGCTGCGCCACGCGGGAATCAACGCATAATCACGGTAACTATCGAGTTTATTGCGAGATAATTGCGAAAAGAGCCTCTAGTTAGAGGCTCTTTTTTTGTCTGTGCTTGATGCTAAACAAGGCGAATCAATGTTATGGATTCACATTGCGGTTGATAGGGTTCTGCAATGAAATCAGTGTCTCTGTCGACTGAACTTCATCGATCGCTTGCAGCTTATCGATCAATACAAACTGCAGCTCTTCTATCGACTTACACATCAGCTTTACAAAGATATTGTAAGCACCAGTGGTGTAGTACGCCTCAACCACTTCGTCTAAGGCATTCAGCTTAGCGATCGCCGAGTGGTAATCTTTGGCAGCATTAAGGTTGATGCCAATAAAGCAACACACGTCGTAACCCAGCTTTTTGGTGTTTACCACAACTTCCGTTCGCTCAATAATGTCTGCCGATCTCATCTTTTCGATGCGAACATGAATCGTCGCAGGGCTGACATCGAACTGCTTTGCCATTTCAGCATAAGGAGTACGTGCATCTTCCATCAAGGTTTTGAGAATGGCACGGTCTAGATCATCTAGACGAGCTGTGGTTGTGGACATGCATAATCCTTAGGTTGAATGAAAAACATACCGGCTTGAGTACACATCATAGCCAAGGGTGATAATATTAGCAGTAACTATAGGGTTAGGGTGAATTCAGTGCGATTTTCGTTATTTTTTATTGTGATGTGTTGGAGTGTTTTTGCTTCAGCTCAGGCAAAAGATGTGTTGGTTATTCACTCTTATCATCAAGGCTTTTTCTGGACAGATGATTTCCACAAAGGACTATCTGATGAGCTCGATCGCGATGGTCTGTCGTATCGTGTCGTTTACCTTGATAGCAAACGCTCTCAAAATCCTGAATACCTTGAGCGTGTTTACCAGCTTTATCACACCAAGTTAATGCATGAAGAATTCGCTGCAGTTGTGGTGAGTGATAATAACGCGCTAAATCTAATGAAGCGTCTCGCGCCCGATCTCAAAGGTACGCCCGTCATCTTTGGCGGCATCAACAATTTCTCCCCTCAAATGATTGAAGGCTTAAATGCGACCGGCATTACCGAAGACATAGATTTGGTTGGCAACATCGAGCTGATCAAGCGCCTTCAAGCGACCGTAAAGAAGATCTACATTGTTACCGATCATTCAGTTACTGGTGAGGCCATTCGTTCTCAAATCGATCTGTTCATCAAAACCCATCCGGATTTTTCTGACCTCGTTGAGCACTATGTGCCGGATTCCTACCAAGAGTTAATGGCCTTTTCTCAACGTGCTGACCTAGGCAAGAGCTTGCTGTTTTGGGCGTACTACCGCGATGCGCAAGGTCGGGTGAGTAGTGATGAAGATTGGCGACAACTGAATATCAAGACCCAAATGCCACTGTACATGGTGCACGATCTCGGGCTAGGTTTTGGTGCGATTGGTGGTGTGATTCAAAGTGGTGAAACGCAAGGTCGAGACACGGGGCGCGTGCTGTTGAGCGTGCTGAACAATCCTAAGGCACCATTGCCATTGGTGGTTGCTGGCGCGCCAGAAATCAAACTTGATTACCAACAGATTTCAAGATGGGATCTGGGTGCAGAGAACGAAGCCTCAGTAACCTTCCTCAATAAGCCGAAGTCATTTCTAGTACGCTACCGCGATGAAATTCGCACCATAGGTTTGCTGTTTTTGGTGATGTCGTGTGTCATCGCGACCTTGGTGTATTACCTCAATCGCCTTAAAAAAAGTGAACGTGCCAGCCGAAAAAGTCAGCTGCTGCTTGAGTCGATATTCGACCAAAGCCTGCAGTTCATGGGGATCATTGATAAGGGTGGCGTGCTGCTGTCGAGTAACAGCAAGCTGCATGAGCTGCTTTATAACCAAGGCTATAAACTCGGAACGCCTCTGCAACAACACCAACATTGGGAAAGTTCTGCGCGAGAAGTGCTAGCCGACTATTTCATCACAAAAAGTGAGCACCCAGCCTTACGATTTGAAGCCGAGGTGTGGTGTCGAGATCGCGGTGCGATGGTGTTGGATATTTCATTGAAGCCGATGCCGGGCAGTGAAGACGAAGACATTCAGTTTCTCTTTGAGGCGCGCGACGTGACCTCACGTAAGCTTGCTGAGAATAAGCTGTTCCAACGTGAAGCAAACTTGAAGTTGTATTACGACAAACAGCCGGTGATGATGATTACGCTCGATGGCAATAATCGCATTCAACAAGTGAACCAGTTTGCCGAAGAGCTTTTGGGTTACCCACTCGATCAGTTGTTGGGCCATCGCCCTAGAGAGTTCTATGTCGATGAAAATGCGATGATTCCACGTCATATCTTGTTGCAGCCACAGCACAAGATTCGCGGTGTATGGCGTCGTGATATTGAGTATCGTCATGCCGATGGCAGCACGATTTGGATTCGAGAAAATATCCGTCCGCTGGTGGAGTCTGATCAGCTGTTGATTGTGGGCGAGGACATCACCGAGACACATGAGCTTTCTGAAAAGTTGGAGTATCAGGCTCGCTATGACCTACTGACTGATACCTTTAACCGCAACCACTTTGAACAAGAGCTACAGAAGGCACTCAAAGAGGTTGAGAGCCACATGCGCACTCACGCAATGCTGTTCTTAGACCTAGACCAGCTGAAAGTACTGAACGATACCGCAGGACATGAAGCGGGTGATGCTGCGATCTTGTTTAGCGCCAAGTTGCTAGAAGACGTGCTGCCGTACAATGCAGTATTAGCGCGAATGGGTGGTGACGAGTTTGCAGTATTAATGAAAGACTGTACTGAGCGAGACGCGGTGAATGTGTGTCGCAGTATTATCTCGATGATGAGCGAGAATCCATTTTTGTGGGATGATATTCGACTCAACCTGACGTGCTCTATCGGTATTCGATTGATTGACCATACCGCCGCTTCACCACAAATGGTGCATGCTCAGGCGGATGCGGCTTGTCATGCCGCTAAAGAAGAAGGTCGCAATCGCTATCATCTTTACCATCAAGATGATGAAGACCTGCGTCGTCGTCATCTAGAGATGGAGTGCGTTAACCTCGTGCATGAGGCCTTGGCTAATGATCGCTTAGAACTGTTTGCTCAGCGAATTCTTGGCCTAGATGAAGACAGCGATAAAATGCACTTTGAAATATTGGTGCGCATCAAGAACATCCAAGGGGAATACATCTCGCCGGGGATCTTCATGCCAGCCTCAGAGCGTTATAACATCGCGCATTTGATTGACCGCCAAGTCGTCAGTCAAACCTTGAGTTGGTTGGAGCAACGACCTGAGGTGATTGATGAACTGGGGATGTGTTCAATCAACCTTTCCGGTCACTCGATGGGTAATCGTGAGTTTGTCGAGTTCTTAATAGATAGCTTGAGCGATTCATCGATACCGTGTCATAAGATTTGTTTAGAGATCACCGAAACGGCTGCGATGAGTAACATGAAGCAGGCGATCAAGTTCTTCACTCGCATTAAAGAGCTTGGCTGCATGATTGCATTGGATGATTTTGGCTCAGGGCTATCGTCATTTGGTTATCTGAAAAAACTGCCCGTCGATATTGTGAAGATCGATGGTTTGTTTGTGCGTGATATTGATGTGAATGAGATGGACCATGTGATGGTTCGCTCGATCAATGATCTCGCTAAGCAGATGGGTAAGCACACCGTGGCTGAGTTCGTTGAAAATACCCAGATCATCGACAAGCTGATTGAGTTGGGTGTGAACTACGCGCAGGGCTACATCATAGGCCGACCTAAACCACTCGCAGAGCTCGTTGAAGAGTTAAGACAAGAACGAGAGACAGAGCCATTGGTTTAGGTAAGCCGACTTTAGCCGGGAATACTTTTCACCGCTAATATGTATTGTTGAGGCAATCAGGTAAACTGGTTGCCTCTTTTGTTTTGAATACTACTGTCTGTTGGAGACGACCTTGCAACTACAACTGATTTGCGAAGATGCTACCCAAATCGATCATTTGAATGACTTAGCGACCCGCTGGAACTTATCTCATGATGAAAGCAGTGATTTTGCTTTGGTACTGACTAGTGAGCGACTTGAGCTACGTAAAGTCGATGAGCCTAAGCTTGGCGCTATCTTTGTTGATTTAGTGGGAGGCGCTGTCGGTCACCGACGTAAGTTTGGTGGTGGTAAAGGTCAGGCGATTGCCAAAGCAGCTGGTTTAAACAAAGGTGCAACGCCAACTATTCTTGATGGTACTGCAGGCTTAGGGCGCGATGCGTTTGTGTTGGCTTCTCTAGGTTGTAAGGTGCAAATGGTCGAGCGTCACCCCGTTGTGGCCGCACTGCTTGATGATGGCTTGCAGCGAGCGCAACAAGACCCAGACATCGGTGGTTGGGTAAGTGAACGCATGAAGTTGATTCATGCATCCAGTCACGATGCGTTAGATAAGCTCAGCAACGATCCTGACTTCGAACAGCCAGACGTGGTGTACCTCGACCCAATGTACCCACACCCAGAGAACAAAAAGAAATCGGCTTTGGTCAAAAAAGAGATGCGCGTATTTCAATCTTTGGTGGGTGCCGATCTGGATGCTGATGGTCTATTTGAGCCAGCGATGAAGTTGGCATCGAAGCGAGTTGTGGTTAAAAGACCGGATTACGCAGCGTGGTTAGACGAGCAAAAACCGAGCATGGCGATCGAAACCAAAAAGAACCGTTTTGACGTCTATGTGAAAGCATCAATGACTTAGCGGAAGCATCAATAACTTAGCTACACGCTAAGAAAATTTCCCGTCATAAATACGATAAATTGCCATTTAACACTTGCGATAGTCGCGTTACGGATGTATATCTAACTAAGAATCATTATTATTCTTAGCTGGAGTTGTAGCATGGCTAAACGCTTTTGTAAGTTAAACCGTCGAGATATCACTGAACACTTGGGCGAGATCCACAGCTTGGTGACTGAACCTAAGTTCGTGTGTCGTTCTTGCGCGCGTTCTTCGGCGGATCAAGCGAATCTATGTAAACCAACTGCAATTCCACCTCTTGGTTGTCAAAACAAACCCGTTGAAGAGAAAGTCGCATGCGGCCTGCTAGCGGAAACATTACCTGCACCAGAACTGTCGCTTGCGGAAATCAACGAGGCAATTGAACCGAGCGTACAAATGTTCGATCCAGCCGTCGCTGATATTGCCCCTGAGCTTGCCAAAAAAGAAGTCGCACAGAAGAAAGCCAAGCTGAAAAAACGGATGGCGAAGGCGAGCGGTGATGAGAAAGCTGGACTCAAACAAGCGAAGAAAGCAGTTAAGAAACAAGAGAAGTACAACAAAAAGCTCGCGAAGATGATTAAGAAGCAGCAAAAGCTGTTTAAGAAAAGCCAGAAACTGGAAAGTGACCTTGAACGCATCAACCTACAACTTGATGATGTTGCCTTCACTGAAACCAAGACTCAGGTAGTGAGCCACAATCACATCCACTGAAGTTGATTTGAATGGTTTATTGCTACAGCGATGATTTAAAAAGAGCGACCTTAGGTCGCTCTTTTGCTTTTTGGGGTTACCTGAGCTAACTCATGCAGCTCATTTCAATCAGTTAGGCATTGCTTGCAGATCTTGCTACGCGCTTCTTCACCCAGGTCTCATTGACGAACAAAGAGAATAAGATAACGGCACCACCAATAGACAAGCGAACCAAATCGACATCTCTGTTCCAAATCAGGATATTCACCACTAGGCCAGCAGGAACCAAGGCATTGTTCATCACTGCCAGCGCGCCAGCATTCACCATGCACGCGCCTTTATTCCACATAAAGTAACCCAGCCCCGACGCAATCAAGCCAAGGTAGATCAGGATTCCCCATTGAAGTGTGGTGGTGGGCAGTTTCTCTGGGTTGCCTAGTAGCATGAAAGCCACTGACGCGACGCATAACGCTCCTAAGTAGAAGTAACCAAATACGGTTCGCTGAGGTAACTCGGTCGATTCCTTCTCCATCACCACTTTATAGCCCACCTGACCGATAGCAAAGCACAGGTTCGCGCCTTGTACGACGAGGAAGCCAACTAAAAAGTTTTCGTTGATGCCTGCGAATTTAATGAATACCGCGCCCAATACCGCAATTGCCGCCGTCACTAGGTACCACGGAGAGAATTGCCCTTTGAGAAAGTCATAAATCAGCGTGACGTAAATTGGCGTGAAAACGGTAAACAAAAGGACTTCAGGAACGGATAGCAGTAAGAAAGACTGATAGTAGAAGCAGTACATCAGGCCAAGCTGGATACCACCAATTGCCATCAATTTAGCGATCAGCTTACGCGATACGCCGCGAAACTTTAGGAAAGGAAGAAATACGACGCCAGCAAGGGCGACACGCATTAAAACAGAGAACCAAGAATCAACCTGACCCGCAAGGTAAACGCCGATCAGGCTAAAGGAGAAGGCCCATAGGAGGGTAACACCAGCTAAATAGCTCATAGTAAAACTCGTTAATAAGATATGAGCTGTATGTTACCTAACCTTAAATCATTAGTCTTCTGAATCTCTTAGGGGCACGACCAGCATATCAACTGGAGAGGCGTTGATCAGTTGTCGTGTTGACGAAAGCAGCTTGCTCCAAAAGTCTTGATGGTGACCGCAAACCACGAGATCAACATTGAACTCATTGATGGTGTCACACAACTCATGACTCAAATCACCACTGCCTACTAAGGTATGGGTGATCGGGTATTGAGCGTGCTCCGCAAAATTTTGCAGCTGAATACGAGATGCTTCCATCGCGTTGTGCTGGGTTTCGGCCATGTTGATATCAATCAGGCCAGTGTAGAGCTCTGCGTAGTTAATATCGATATGGATAAAAGAGACTTTGGCTTCCAATGGCTTTGCCAATGCTACCGCTTTATCCACAATTAATTTGCTGTCTTCTGATAAATCGACCGCGACCAAAATATGTTTGTAACTCATATCGCTACCTCCTTTATTCATTGTCTGTTTAAAGATTAGCACTATGCGATGGCTTTTTTTGCTGAAGTGATCTCATATCCACTGTCTTGCGTAATGACACGTCGAAATATTGGTTAACTAATGGCCTGCGAGATATTCATTAAATAGTGATATAGTAGAGAAAATTGAGGATGTAATTAGGAGTCTTAAATGCTGTCAAAAACTATGGTTGAGCAACTGAATGATCAAATTAACCTAGAATTTTTCTCATCCAATCTATACTTACAAATGAGTGCTTGGTGTGAAGACAAAGGATTTGAAGGTGCAGCAGAGTTTCTGCGTGTTCATGCAGTAGAAGAAATGGAACATATGCAGCGTCTTTTCACTTACGTAAGCGAAACAGGTGCAATGCCAATTCTGGGTGCAATTGAAGCACCAAAACACGAATTCGAAAGCCTTGGCGCAGTGTTCCGTGAAACTTATGAACATGAGCAGATGATTACTGAAAAGATCAACAAACTGGCTCACGTTGCTTTCAGCACACAAGACTACTCAACCTTTAACTTCCTGCAATGGTACGTTGCAGAGCAGCACGAAGAAGAGAAGTTGTTTAAAGGTGTATTGGATAAGCTAGAACTTGTTGGTGAAGACGGTAAAGCACTGTTCTTTATTGATAAAGACCTAGCGCAATTGGCAAAAGATGGTTCATCTTCAATTATGGAAGCTCCTGCCGTTTAGGTAGTACGAGAAAGACACTGATTATCTTTTTCTTTTGAGTTTTCTTAGGAAGATGTAGGGAGGAAAGGATGATCAGCGGCGACACTATTCTATTTGCACTAATGGTTGTGACTTGCGTGAACTGGGCGCGTTATTTTACTGCGCTAAGAACGCTCATTTATATTATGCGAGAAGCGCACCCTCTACTTTATCAACAAGTAGACGGAGGCGGTTTTTTCACAACCCATGGCAATATGACCAAACAGGTTCGCCTGTTCAGTTACATCAAAAGCAAAGAGTATCACCATCATCATGACGAAGTTTTTACTTCGAAGTGCGATCGCGTAAGACAGTTATTCATACTCTCTTCTGCTCTGCTAGGTGTAACCTTGCTGTCTTCTTTCATCGTCTAAGTTTTTTAGTACGTGTGAAGTAGAGCTTAGGTTTTGGTGTGAAGCTTGGTTGTTGGTTCGCTAAGCCAAGTAGTGGTTTTGCTGCTGTCTGCAAACTGTACAATTGAACATCAATTGCAAAGTTTAAAATTGCCGCTAAAATAGCGAGCAATTAGTAAGGATGTGCTGTTTATGCACATCCTTTTTTATTGATGGCATTTCGAGAACAGGGTGTACTCGGGCTGCAAAAGTGAAGAAAAGCAGAACCACATGAGTGAAAAATTTGATGTAATCGTAATTGGTGCGGGCGCCGCAGGCTTAATGTGTGCTGCGGAAGCTGGTAAACGCGGCCGACGAGTGCTGGTGGTTGATCATGCAAAGAAACCAGGCAGAAAAATTTTAATCTCAGGTGGCGGCCGTTGTAACTTCACTAACTATGATGTTTCAGCCAACAACTTCCTGTGTAACAACCCTCACTTCGTGAAGTCAGCTTTATCTCAATACACCAACTGGGATTTTATCTCGATGGTGAGCAAGTACGGTATCGAGTTCGAAGAGCGTGATCACGGCCAGTTGTTCTGTGTGAATGACCATACCGCAAAAGACATCGTGAGTATGCTGCTTGACGAGTGTAAGCAGGCGAAAGTTGAACAGCGCTACCGTTGTGATGTTCACTCTATCGAAAAGACTGATTCTGGCTTCAAGATGCACCTCAACACTGACGAAGTTGAGTGTGACTCACTCGTTGTGGCAACAGGTGGTTTGTCGATGCCTAAGCTAGGCGCAACGCCATTTGGCTACAAGATTGCCGAGCAATTTGGTTTGTCTGTGATGCCAACTACCGCAGGCTTAGTGCCATTCACTCTGCATAAAGAAGATAAAGAAGCTTTCGCAGAGCTTTCTGGTATCGCAATTCCTGCCGAGATCACGGCGCAAGACGGAACCTTGTTCAAAGAAGCATTGTTGTTTACTCACCGTGGCCTATCGGGTCCTTCGGTACTGCAAATTTCTTCTTTTTGGAAAGCGGGTCAGTCGGTTTCGATTAATCTAGTACCAGAAGTCGATGTAGCTGAACTGCTGGCTAACTCACGCGAGAAGCACCCAAATCAGAGCCTGAAAAACACCTTGGCGAAAGCACTGCCAAAGCGTTTTGTGGAAGTGTTGATTGATCGTAAAGAGCTGGAAGACAAGCCGCTCAAGCAGTTCAATGAAAAACAGCTGAACGACATCGTAGAGCACCTAGAAAATTGGAAAATCGCGCCAAACGGCACCGAAGGCTACCGAACAGCCGAAGTAACTCTAGGCGGTGTGGACACCAATCACCTATCGTCAAAAACCATGGAATGTAAGAGTGTCTCTGGCCTCTACTTCATCGGTGAAGTGATGGATGTAACCGGCTGGCTTGGTGGTTATAACTTCCAATGGTGTTGGAGTTCTGGCTTTGCAGCAGGTCAGTGGGTTTAAGCTTTTAGCTTACTCACTAGATTTTAAATTATATAAAAATGGCGAGTCATACGACTCGCCATTTTTGTATCTAACATTGTGTTCTAGCTCTAGATTCGACTTTATCGATAGCTTTTCGTGCTCAATCGAATCTTTTAGCTCTTATTTACGCAGCTTTGTTTTTTGAAAACTTGATCTGTTGAATCACCAAGCCAGCAATGATCAGTACCAAGCCAAACAGTGTCGCCGGGTGAATCTCTTCGCCAATGATGGTTGAAAGTAGCATCAGTGAAATAAACGGTGACGCAAAAATTAGGTTGCTGATACGCGCCGTATTGTTGGTTAGCTTGAGTGCTGATAGCCACAATACAAAGGTAATGCCCATCTCGAACAGACCAACGTAAGTCACCGCCATCCAACCCTTCGCCGTAATTTGGCTAAAGCTTTCACCTTCGTAAAGGGTTAAACCGATCGCGAATGGTAATGCTACTAAGAAACCAAGCAGTACGCCAACCACTGGGTCAGCCTTGTTTTTGGTGTTGAGAATCCAATATCCCGCCCAAAGTAAAGTAGAAAGCAGCGCCAGTGCCACACCGAGTGGGCTATCGAACTGCATGCCTAACACATCGCCTTTGGTCGCAATAACTACCACACCCGCATAGCTGAAGGTACACGCAATCCAGTCTTGTTTACGAATCTTTTGCCCCAGAAAAACCGCCGCCATTAAGGTTAGCGTGATAGCCCAGCTGTAGTTAATGGCTTGAGCTTGAGAAGCGGGTAGCAGGTCGTAGGCTTTGAATAGAATCAGGTAATAGGCCAACGGGTTGACTAAGCCTAGCAGTAGGTAATACCAAGGGTTTGAAAGAAACGTAGTACTCAGCTGAGAAAGCTTGCCTTGAAAGGCGCAGACTGCGATCAGCGCAATCGACGACACAATGCTAGCAATGGTCAGCATTTGAATAGGTGAAAACTCAGCAAGGGTCAGCTTAAAAGCAGTAGCGACCGTTGACCACAGCAGTACTGCGGAAAGGCCAAAGCCCAAGGCACGACGTTCGTTCATGGCAACTCATTCTAATTTGATGGGACAGAATACGGAGCGCCTAGTCTATCTGTCGAATTTTAATACGGCAAACTGGACATTTATCCAGTATCAAAATACCATTTAATGAGTTATTTCCAATTAGGCTAAATCAATATCATGCAATGGATTATCGAACATCAAGCAACGCTTATTGCTGCAATTTCTGGCGCGCTCGTCAGCGGCGGTCT